>DATEMD010000168.1:0-3837 GCA_035275845.1 Allostellaceae bacterium
GCGCTTGAGCAGCTCGTCGTTAGTCACCCGAAGCACGAATATTGGATCGAAGTTTGCCAGGCGGTGGGGCAACAGCCCGGCTTCGCCCCGCGTCTGCGGCTGGACCTCGATCGGTTACGCGCATCGGTCAGCGCGATGGACACGGCTGAACAATTCGTTACTGCGGCCGAGCGTGCTCTTGCTCTGGGATTTCCCGGGGATGCCAAGTCGTTCCTTCGAAAGGGATATGCCATGGGCGTTCTCGGCAAAGGATCCGAGGCGGCACGGGAAAAACGCCTTGTCGACCTCGCCGACCGACAGTCGCAGGAGGATATGCAAGGTCTTCCTGCTCAGGCCGATGCGGCGAACGCGTCAAACGATGGGCTGGCGGTGGAGAAGCTCGGCGAGGCATATGCGAGTTACGGCCAATACGATACAGCGACCAAGGCTCTCGCCAGCAGCTTAAAGAAAGGCGGACTCAAGTATACCGAGGACGCCCAACTTCACCTCGGCGTCACCGATCTCGCCGCCGGTCGAACCGTTCAGGCAAGGGAAATCCTGAACCGGGTGAAAGGCGCTGATGGAACCGAAGATCTCGCGCGGCTGTGGCTCATCGAGAGCACGCAGCACTGATCTCGATCGGAGATCAGGTTACCGAGGCGCTCCACCCGCACTTGGTCGTCGCCGAGCTTGTTAGGGTCGTTGAAGTCGGGGAAATCGCTGCGAGCGAGCCGTGAGGCCAAGGAGAACCTTTAGTCAGAAAGCGTCGCGCGAGCAGTCAGAAAACTGGTGCCGACGCGCGGGTTCGAACCGCGGACCTACTGATTACGAATCAGTTGCTCTACCGCTGAGCTACGTCGGCATCCATGGGCGGCAAGGCGGCCGAACCTACAACCGGCCGGCGCGGGGCGTCAATCGGCGCTCCGGCCATGAGCGGCGGCAGCGCCGTCGCCGCGATGTCGCCATGGCCCGGCCGTAGCCGCCAGACGAGTTGATCGAAGCTGCGGCAGCGCGGGCATAGCGGCGTCCAGATTGCGGTCTCGAAGCCGCAGGCGTTGCACGCATAGGCCGGGTCGGGCGAGGTGGTTCGCACCGCGCGTTCGAGCCATGGCCGCGCGTGGCTGCCGTCGGCATGCTCCGCCTCCTCGAGCGACGCCATCAGCCGGTAGAGGCGCGGCGGCGCTTCGGCTTGGTCGATACCAGCCTCGGTCAGATGGCGGCGTGCTTCGCCCCAGAGACGTGCTTTGATCGCCGCCTCGGCGAGCGCGACGCGTCCTTCGACGTGATCGGGCTTCAAATCGTGCAGCCGTTCGAATCGCTTGATGCGCGCCAACGGTGTTTCGTCCGCGTAGAGCGCGTCATAGGCCGCGCTCAACATCGGGTGCGGCGCTGCCCGCCAGCCGGCTTCGATCGCCTTGCGCGCGCGCCGTGCACTGCCGTCCGCGGCCAGCAGGTTCGCATACCAGACGGTCGCTGGCGCAAAGCCGGGATCGGCGTGATGCGCCTGGCCCGCCAGCTTCAGCGCTTCGCCGCCGCGGCCGGCCGCCTGCGCCGCCAGTCCGCGTTCGTAGAGAATGGCGGCGCGATGGTGGCGGCCGTCACTGGGCGCAATCGCGCCGCGGCGCAGCGCCTCGACCAGCCGTCCTTCGGCCGCCTCCCAGCGCCCGGCCCGCGCTTCGAGCTCGACGAGCGCCCGTTGCACCCATCCGGTGCGCGGCCGAAGCGCGCGGGCGCGTTCGGCCAGCTTGAGTGCGACGCCGTCTTCGCCGCGTGCCAGGGCCTGCACGATCAGGCCGCGCAAACCGAGAAATTCGGTTTCGGGTTCGGCCAACATGGCCGTGAAATAGTCGCGTGCCGCCGCCGTATCGCCTTTGAGTTGCGCCGCCTGCGCCGCCAGCAGGCGCGTCAGCGGCGGCTCGTCGAGCAGCGCGTTGGCGCGGCGCGCGCAGCGTTCGGCTTCGTCCGGGTCGCCGGCGGCGACCGCCGCCATGCCATAGGTCAGTGCGCGGTAGCCTTCGCGCCGACGACGTTCGCGCCGGGCACGGACGAAGTTGCGCGGCGCTGCGACGAGCCGGCGCAGCAGCGCGAAGCTCCAGCCGAAGGCCAAGACGGCCAGCGTGGCGGCCAAAACCAGCGCCGCCACCGATGTGTCGATGCGCCAGCCGTGCCAGACGACGGTAACGGCACCCGGCCGGTTAGCCAAATAGACTGCGGCGCTGACGACAGCGGTGATCGCAACCAGCGCGACGAGAACCCGCCTCACGGCGTCTGCGATGCCGGCTTGGCCGGCGTGTTGGTCGATGCGGCCAGCGCCGGCACAACGTCCTGTAGCGCGGCGGCGACGACGGCTTCGGCATCGAGCCGGCGATGCGCAGCCGCCAGCCAAGTTTGCGCCGCGTCGCGCGCGGGCGTCGGCGCCGCTTCGACCGCGCCGACGGCGCCGGCAAGGTCGCCCTGGGCAAGCTCGTTACGCGCGGCGTCGATCGCGGCGATGGTCGGATCCGGCGGCGTCGTGCCGTCGCCGACGCGGCGCACGACCACCAGGCTCGCGAGCTTCGCCCAGAAGCGCTTGGTCCAGCCCTCGTTCGCCGGCGCTGCGGGCGTCGCCAGCAGCATGGCCGGCGCGGTGGCGGCATTGAACCGTGCCGCCAACGCCGCCGTGCTCGGAATGCCGGTCGCCGCCTGTGGCTCGAGCGCCAACAGCTTGGCGCCGATGTCATGCGGCGCCAGGGTTTCGGCCGCTTTAAGTTCATTGGGGAACGGCCGCGAGGTCGCCACCGCTGCCGAAAGTTGGCTCAGCGCCAGGAACAGCATGCGCTCGGGATTGTCGCTGGTATGCGCCAGGCGATCTTGCAGCGCGGCGATGCGCTCGGCATTGCCGTTGACCGCCGATTGCAGTTGTTGCGTCGCCGCGTCGAGGCGTTTGACGGCATCGGCGAATTGACCCGTGTCGGGCGACGCCTGCTTTACCTGTTTTTCAAGCGCATCGAGCCGCACGAAAATCTGCGCGTTGGCGCTTTGCGCGTCGCGCAGCGCCTGCACCTCGGATTCGACGCTGGCCAGCTGGTTGGCGAAAATCTGGTGCGCAGTGTCGTCGGCCGATTTGCTCCACGGCAGCACCTGGGCCAGCGACGGCGCCCAATAAGGCGACGTGCCGGTCAAGCCGAGCACCAGCGTCAACGCCAGGACAAGTCCGGCGATTACCGCGACGCGCCGGCGCCGGCGGCGCCGCACATTGGCGTCGGCGGCGTCGATCACCGGCGATTCGCTCACGGTGACAGCCTCATGCCCGTTGTTCCTTATTTCTCGTACCCGCCACCAGCAACGCCCGATCGAGCGCCGCAAGCAGCGCCGGTTCGTTCGGCGCGGCGGCCACTTCGATACGACGCCACGTCAGCGGACCAAACGCCGTCGCCACCGCCGGACTCAGCACGACCGCCACGATCGCCGCGGCACAGCCGTCAATCCCGGCCGTGCGCACGAGCGTAACAAAGGTTTCGGCGGTGCGGGGAGAGAAAAAGATCGCGGTACCGACCGCGCCGGTGGCGATCGCGTCGCGTGTCTCGGCGGTGAGGCGTGTGGCGGCGACGGCTTCATAAAGCCGCAACCGGCGCACGGTGAATCCGGCGCGCGCCAGTTCGCCGGCAAGGTCGCCGGCGACCGCGCTCGCCGCCGCATGGATCAGGGCGCCGGCGGCTGGATCGAGCCGCCGCGCCGCCAGCGCCGCCAGCGCGTGGACGTCGCCGTCGGCGCTTTCGACCTGGACGAAGCCTGCCGCGCGCGCCGCGCGCGCGGTGGCGTCGCCGACGGTGAAGGCCGGCAAATCGCGCCGCGGCGAGATGCTGGCGAAAGCGCGGG
>DATEMD010000169.1:0-4880 GCA_035275845.1 Allostellaceae bacterium
CGAATTCGCGGTCCGGCGCGTTGGCGAGGCGGGCGACGCGGCGGGCGATCTCGCCGCGCAACACGCGCTGTGCTGCCGCCAGCAGCGTCTTGGCGGCATCGCCGGACGCCGCCAGATCGGGCCGGAACCGGAACCCGTCGAGCCGACCGACGTAATGGCCTTCGACCTTGACCTCGCCGGCTTCGCTCACCGATGCGAGCAGCTCGCGCGGATCGGCCAGGCGGCGCATGAGATAGGCCGCGCGTTTATCGACGAATCGCTGGGTGATCCGGTCATGCAGCGCATCCGACAGATTGTCCTCGATGGTGCGAGCGCGTTCCTGCCAGGCGCCGGAATCGTCGAGCCAGTCGGCGCGATGCGCGATGTACGTCCAGGTGCGGATATGCGCGATGCGCATCATCAACGTGTCGATATCACCATCAGCACGATCGAGCCGGTCAACCTGGCTTGCCACCCAATCGGCGGGCAGACGGCCGTGCGGCCCGGCGAGATGACAGTAGATCTGTGCCAACAGCCGCGCGTGCGTATCGCTCAGCACCTTACGGAAGTCCGGAATCTGGCAGACCTCCCAGAGCAGGCGCACTGCCGCCGGATTCGTCGTCATGGCGGCGACGTCGGCCATCTGCGCCAACGCGCGCAGCGCACCGTGATCGTCGGCCTGCGGCGCCGAAACCAGGCCGGGAAGCGTCGGCCGCCGCTCAAGCGAGGCGATCAAGGCGCCGAGCGAGCGATAGTCGAGCCGCGCGTTGCGCCAATAAAGGCGCGCTAGCGGATCGAAGCGATGGTTCTCGACCGCCTCGACCACCGCATCGTCGAGCGCGTTGATCTCATCGGTGACGCCGAAGGTGCCGTCGTTCATGTGGCGACCGGCGCGGCCGGCGATCTGTGCGACCTCGGCCGGTGCGAGACGCCGCGGCGCATGACCGTCGAACTTGACCAGCCGCGCGAACGCGACGTGGTCGAGATCCATGTTAAGGCCCATGCCGATGGCGTCGGTTGCCACCAGATAATCGACCTCGCCCGACTGGAAGAGGCCGACTTGGGCGTTGCGCGCGCGCGGACTCAGGGCGCCGAGCACGATGGCGGTACCGCCTTGGCGCCGCCGCATGATTTCGGCGAGCGCGAAGACGTCGGCGACGGCGAAAGCGACCACGGCGCTACGCGGCGGCAGACGCGTCAGCTTCTTGGCGCCGGTATAGGACAACGTCGAAAAGCGCGGACGCGACGAGATTTCGGCTTCCGGCACCAAACGCCGCAGCAACGGCGCGATCGTGTCGGCGCCGAGGAACATCGTCTCGCTCAAGCCGCGCGCGTGCAGCAGCCGGTCGGTGAAGACGTGGCCACGCTCGCGGTCGCCGCACAGCTGGATCTCGTCGACCGCAAGAAAATCGACCGGCCGGTCCAACGGCATCGATTCGACGGTGCAGACGAAGTAACTCGGATTCGGCGGGACGATCTTTTCCTCGCCGGTGATCAGCGCGACGGCGCGCGCGCCCTTGAGCCGCACGACGCGGTCGTAATTCTCGCGCGCCAAGAGGCGCAGCGGAAAACCGATCATGCCGGTCTGATGACCGAGCATGCGTTCGATGGCGAGATGGGTCTTGCCGGTATTGGTGGGGCCGAGCACGGCCCGGATGCGCGACGGACGGGAAACCAGTCCCATGCCTGGCGATGATGAGTCATCGCGTGACGAAACGCAACCGTCGGGGAATAATCCATCGTCCGTTGCGTTTTCTTGACGCTGGGCCGGCGGAGTCCTAGGAGATTCGGCGATGGCGGATATCGCGATTCACGGGCGGTTGCGGCTGACGGCCGCCGCTTTTGCCGCCGTGGCCATGACGGCCTTGGCGATCACACCCGCGGCCGCGGCGCCGGGCCCCGGTGCCGAGCCTTATTACGGCGCGCCGATTCCTGCACCGCCGTTTCTCGACCCGTTCGCGCCGGCTCCGACGCCGCGATTCGCCCGGGCCTGCGACGGCAGCGAGCCAATTTTCGGCGGCATCCTCGGCGCTTCGGCCGGCGGCTTGCTGGCCGCGGTCTTGAGTGAGAATCACGGCCGAGTCGATCCCGGCGCGACGGTATTCGGCGTCATCACGGGCGCGATGGTCGGCGCTACGCTGGCCGCCAGCCGCTGTCCGCCCAACCCCACCGATTGAAAGAAAAAGGGGCGAAGGCTCGCCGCCTTCGCCCCGATGTCGAAACGCTCGACTCGGCGAGTCGCGCCTAAGCGCCCTCGTCGTATTCCGTCGAGATGTCCTTGCCGGTGTAATCCGGCATCAAGGCCGCCGAAACCAGGCTGACCACCGCGCAGCCGGCGATGTAGATGGCGATGGCATAACCCGAGTGATAGGCGGCGAACAACGCCGTGGCGATGAGCGGCGCCGGTCCGCCGGCGATGATCGACGCGAGCTGATAGCCGAGTGACGCGCCGCTATACCGCAGACGCGGCGTGAACGATTCGGCGATCAACGCCGCCTGCGGTCCGTACTGCATGTCGTGCGGAATCAGCGACAACACGATGGCGATGAACACCGCCGACGGCAGCGCGGTGTCGAGCATGCCGAAGTAGAGGAACCCGAACAGCCCGGTCACTGCCGCGCCGATCAGGTACATCTTGCGCCGACCGATGCGATCCGAGATGTGGCCGCAGAGCGGAATGGTGACAAACGACACGCACGAGGCCACCAGCACCGCGGAGAGAACCAGATCCCGCGACAGCTTCAACGTGCCGGTGGCATAAGCGAAGACAAAGGCGGTGAAGATGTAGAACGGTGCCTGCTCGGCCATGCGCAGCAGGGCCGAGAGGATGATCTCGCGCGGCTGTTTCTTGATGACCTCGACGATCGGCGCGCGCTCGATCTTCTTCCGGGCGATCAACTGCTGGAAGACCGGCGTTTCGAGAATGCCGAGCCGGATCCACAGGCCGATGCCGACCAGCACGATGCTGAGCAGGAATGGCACGCGCCAGCCCCAGGTGAGGAAATCGGCGCCCGACCAGCTACTGACCGCCAGGATCACGAGGTTGGAGATGAACAGTCCCGACGGCACCCCGAATTGCGGCCACGAGGCGACCAAGCCCCGGTGACCCCGGCTGCGGGCCCATTCCATCGAGATCAAGACCGAGCCGCCCCACTCGCCGCCGACGCCGATACCTTGCAGCATGCGCAGGACGGTCAGAATGACCGCGCCCCAGATGCCGATCGAGGCGTAGCTCGGCACGAAGGCGACCAGGAACGTAGCGATGCCCATGCACATCAGCGTCGCGATCAGCGTCGCCTTGCGGCCGATGCGGTCGCCGTAATGGCCGAAGATCGCCGCGCCGATGGGCCGACCGACGAAGCCGATGAAGTACGTGCCGAAGGCGGCAAGCGTGCCGGTCAGCGGGTCTTCATGCGGAAAAAACAATTTCGGAAAGACGAGACCAGCCGCGGTGCCGTAGATGAAGAAATCGTACCATTCGATCGTCGTACCGACGGTGGCGGCGATCACCGCCTTGCGCAATTCGGCGCTATGCTGGCTGTCCGACAATTTTCCGTAAGTGGCCGTTGTGGCCATAGTGGTGCCCTCCCCTGGGTTGCAAGGGGCCCGTTGACCGGGCTCGTGGGCGGCCTTAAGGCGGCCGCCTTTTGACTCCACACCGAAGGATAACCCGGCCAGGGATTGCCGTCCAAGCCTGCGACCAAAACCGCCCACTTGCAGGGCCGCGGCAGCAGCTTATATCTGGCGCGGCCCGCCCGAAGGCGGGATTTCGACCGGGACGGAGCGCAGGGAATGACGGCAGAAAAACACAGCTTCGAGGCGGAAGTCAGCCGCCTGCTCGAGATCGTGGCGCACTCGCTTTACAGCGAGCGCGAGGTTTTCCTGCGCGAGCTGATCTCGAACGCGTCGGACGCCTGCGACCGGCTGCGTTACCTGGCGCTGACCCAGCCTGAACTGGTCAAAAGCGACGCCGCCTACCGCATCACCCTCACCGCCGACACCGCCGCCCGCACCCTCACCGTCGCCGACAACGGCATCGGCATGAGCCGCGACGAGCTGATCGACAATCTCGGCACCATCGCGCGCTCGGGCACGTCGGCCTTCGTCAAGAATCTGTCCGGCGATCAGCGCAAGGACGTGGCGCTCATCGGCCAATTCGGCGTCGGCTTCTATTCGGCGTTCATGGTCGCGGACAAGGTCGAGGTGCTGTCGCGCAAGGCCGGCGAGGAGACCGCCCACCTCTGGGTGTCGGACGGCAAGGGCGATTACACGGTGGACGCCGCGGCCAAGGAGTCGCGCGGCACCGTCGTGACTCTCCACCTCAAGGAAGACGCGGTCGAGTTCACCGATCCGACGCGCTTGCGCGCTGTGATCAAGCGCCATTCCGACCACATCGCCGTGCCGATCGTCCTGCACGACCAAGGCAAGGACGAAGCGGTCAACGCCGCCTCGGCGCTGTGGCTCCGGCCCAAGAGCGAGATCACCGCCGAACAGTATCGCGAGTTCTATCACCATGTCGGCCATGCGTTCGACGAACCGTGGCTCACCCTGCACAGTCGCGCCGAAGGCACACTCGAATACACCAGCTTGTTGTTCGTGCCGGCGGCGAAACCGTTCGATCTGTTCGATCCCGAACGCAAGCACCGGGTGAAGCTCTACGTCAAACGCGTCTTCGTTACCGACGATTGCCAGCCGCTGCTGCCGCCCTATCTCCGGTTCCTCAAGGGCATTGTCGATTCCGAAGACCTGCCGCTCAACGTCAGCCGCGAAATGCTGCAAGCGAATCCGATGCTGACGCGGATGCGGACGCAGATCACCAAGCGCGTGCTCGGCGAGCTGACCAAGAAGGCCAAGGATGCGCCCGACGAATATGCCACGTTCTGGGACAATTTCGGCGCGGT
>DATEMD010000170.1:0-3273 GCA_035275845.1 Allostellaceae bacterium
TCGACCTCGGCTTCGATCACGTCGCCGACCTGGAGCCATTTCTGCGGCGTCATGCCCATGGCGACGCCCGACGGCGTGCCGGTGGCGATCACGTCGCCGGGTTCCAGCGTCAGGCTGGCGCAGAGGAACGACACCATCGCCGGCACGTCGAACAGCAGGTCGGCGGTGTTCGAATCCTGGCGGATCTCGCCGTTGACTTTGAGCGCGATGCGGTGGCCGCTCGGATTGCCGAACTCGTCGGCGGTCACGACGCACGGACCCATCGGACAATAGGTGTCGTAGCTCTTGCCCTTGAACCACTGGCCATGGGCGCGCTGCGCGTCGCGCGCCGTCACGTCGTTGACGATGGTGTAACCGAACACCGCCGACATGGCTTTTTCGGGCGGCAGGTCGCGCACCCGCTTGCCGATGACGATGGCAAGCTCGACCTCGTAATCGAGGTTCTGGGTGTTCTTGGCGTGGCGCAGGATACCGGCGTCGGGACCGATCACCGCCGTGCGCGGCTTGGAAAAGAACTCCGGCACCTTGGGGAAGGTCGGTTCGACGCCGCGGGCGCGCGCGCCTTCGAGGATGTGCAGCTTGTAATTGCGGCCGACGCAGAACACGTTCTTGCGCGGCGACGGGAACGGCGCCAACAGCTTGGCGCGCTTCGCCGGAATCCAGGCACTCTTCTTCTTGCGCGCCTTCTCGACCGTCGCCTTCACCGCCTTCAGCGCCGCCGCGCCGCCTTCGATCAGCGCAACCATATCGCCGGGCAGGCGGCTGTTCGCCTTCTTGAGGTCGAGCACGCCGCGTTCGGCATCGAGCACGCCCAAGCGCGGCGCGGCCAGCGTGCCGAAGGTCACGAATTTCATCCAACGCTCCTCTGTCTTTATTCCCGCCGGGGGTCGCGGAATGGCGGCGCAGCTTGACGCTAAGGGCCCTTGCCTGCAACGTCTTCGTGCTCGTGGTTGTCATGCGAAAACCGGGGAGGGAATGACCGCCGGCGTCGTCGGTTCACCGGTCAATCCGCCCGCCAGCCGCTAGGAGTCCTCATGGATCAGCCCCGCAATCCGGCACGTGCGCGCCTCGCCCAAGGCGGCCTCGCGCTCGGCATGGGCGTGCGCTTCGCCCGCACCGCCGAAATCGCGCGCATGATGCGCGCCGCCGGCTACGACTGGCTGTTTATCGATCTCGAACACGGCCCGGGCACGCTGGAATCGACGGCGCAGATTTCCTGCGCTGCGCTCGACGCCGGCATCGCGCCGTTGGTCCGGGTGCCGCACGGCCAGTTCGCGATGGCGACGCGCGCGCTCGACGGCGGCGGCTGGGGCATCGTCATGCCGCACGTCGACACGGCGGACGAGGCGCGGGAGCTGGTCGGCCATCTCCGCTATGCGCCACTCGGCCATCGCTCGATCGTCGGTGGCTTGCCGCATTACGGCTTCGCCGGCGCCAAGGCGAGCGACGTCGCGGCGACGCTCAACGCCGAAACGCTGATCGTCGCCATGGTCGAGACGCCGACGGCAATCGCCAACGCCGACGCCATCGCCGCGGTGCCCGGCATCGACGTGGTGTTGATCGGCACCAACGACCTGACGCTCGAAATGGGCATCGCTGGCGAGCTCGGCCACGATCGCGTCGTCGCCGCCTACAAGACCGTGATCGCCGCCTGCGCCAAGCACAAGAAATGGCCGGGCATGGGCGGCGTCGGCGATCTCGAACTGATCCGCCGCTATGTCGGCCTCGGCATGCGCTTCATCCTCGGCGGCAACGACACCAACATCCTGGCGCAGGCCTCTTCCGAGCGCGCCAAGGCGCTGCGCGAGCTGCTCTAGGCAAAGAAAAAGGCGCCGGCCTTTGGGCCGGCGCCCTGTCGTCCCCCGTTCGCAGTGACTACTTCGCCTCGGCTTTCATCATCGGGTACTCCACCTTGCCCGATTTGAATGCCGACGGCGTCAGCACGACCTGCTTGTTCGGGTCTTCGAACTGCTCGATGCCGTTGCCGCTGATGTGCTGGAACTGCACTTGCAGCATCCGCGACTCTGCCCATTCGCCGTCCTTGCCGAACTTCACGTCGCCGAACACCGTTTTGAAGGTGTGCGAGCGGATGTAGTCGGCGAGCTTCTGCTGATCGAGGCCCTTGGTCGCGGTGACCGCGTCAGCCAGGATCTGCATGTAAGCGTACGAGATCGGCGCCATGTAGTAGCCGAGCGGATCGACGCCCGCCGACTTGGCCTCGGCCTGGTACTCTTTCAGCACTTGTTCGGTGCCCGGGAACATCATGGTCTTCGCCGGCACCCAGATGTCGTAATTGACGATGCCGTTGAGGGCGGGGCCGAGCTGTTCTTTGATCGCGGTGTATTGCAGCCCGACCATGCCGCCGCCGAACATCTTGGCCTTGGTGCCGACTTCGCTCATCGCGTGCACCATGCAGATCGCAGCCGGCGGATAGGTGCCGACGACGACGATGTCGGGGTTGGTCGCGTTGATCGCCCGCATGATCGGCGAGCAATCCGTCGTGTTCGGCGGGAAGCCCTTGTCGTAGACGATGTCGAGGCCGGCCGCCTTGGCGTTGTTGCGTGCGCCGTCGGTCAGATGCGTCGAGAACTCATCCTGCGAGCCGACGATGGCGATCGTCTTCGGCTTCGGATTCTGCGACAACGCGAGGTCGAAGAAGCCCTTGGTGAAGGATTCTTTCGGGTCCGGTCCCGACGGAATCATCGCGAAGTAGTTGGGATAGTGGAAATTGCTGTTCACGGCGAGGCCGAGCAGCGCCAGGAACGTCATCTTGTGCGAGATCACGATCGGCATGGCGGCGGAGATCGGCACGGTGCCATAGGGGCCGACGACGAGGTCGACTTTGTCGACGTCGAGCAGCTTGGTGTAGATGCCCGGCACCAACGACGGATTGGTCTGGTCGTCGTAATAGACCAATTGTATCGGTCGGCCGAGCAGGCCGCCCTTGGCGTTCTGGTCCTTGGCCCAGATTTGGATCGCGAGCAGGCCCGACTTGCCGGCGCCGGCCAAGGCGCCGGTCAGCGCCATGCTGAAGCCGATCTTGATCGGTTGCTTCTGTTGCGCCCGTGCCTGCGGCACGCCGATGGCAAGCGCCACGGCCACCGCCAAAACAACAATCACGCGCCCCATCGCGCCGGGATTCCAACGTAACGGCATTGTCTCCCTCCCTGTTGCTGCCGGTGAGCCGGCTTGTTGTTGATCAACCGATACTAGGCCAGGGGCGCCTGGTTGTCATCACCGCGGCCGGAAGCGGGCGGTGGGCGAGGGTGGGCC
>DATEMD010000171.1:0-2243 GCA_035275845.1 Allostellaceae bacterium
CTGGTCGACTTTATCGCTGTGCTGAGTCGAGACCACGACCGACATGGCGCGCACCGGCTTGCCGTCGCGGTATTCGAGCGTGACCTGACTCTTGGCGTCGGGGCCGAGCTCGGGCGTGGCGCCGGAATGACGGGCCTCGGCAAGCGACTTGAGAATGGCATGCGCGTAATAGAGCGGCGCCGGCATCAGTTCCGGCGTCTCGCGGCAGGCATAGCCGAACATGATGCCCTGATCGCCGGCGCCTTCGTCCTTGTTGCCGGCGGCATCGACGCCGACGGCGATGTCGGCCGACTGGGCATGAACGATGCACTCGACCTTGGCTTTCTTCCAGTGAAAGCCTTCCTGTTCGTAGCCGATGTCCTTGATGGCGGCGCGCGCGAGTTCGACCAGCTTATCGTGGTTCACCGAAGCCGGGCCGCGCGTCTCGCCGGCCATGACGACGCGATTGGTGGTGCAGAGCGTCTCGCAGGCGACGCGCGACATCGGGTCGGCGGTGAGATAGGCGTCGACCACGACATCGGAGATGCGGTCGGCGACCTTGTCGGGATGGCCCTCGGAAACGGATTCGCTGGTGAAAACGTAATCGCGCAGACTCACCGTCGTGCTCCCTTGGTAATTCCTTGGCCCGTTGCAACGAGCGGCCGGATAATGGGTGAGCCGCCGTTCGACCGCAACCACGAACGCGCGGTCAATTTTGGGGCATGCCGCGGCAATGTGGGCGACGGCCGGATACCGCGCCGATCGCAGCCTGCGTCAGGCGGTCGCGCCCGCTCCGGCTTTGCGCGTCTGCGCCGCACGGATGCGACGCTTCAACCGTCGCGCGTCGATGGGCAATTTCCCATCCGGCATCGAGCCGAGATAGGCGTCGAGCCCGCCGTTCTTTTCGATCGTGCGGATGGCGCGCGGGGTCAATCGCAATTGCACCGCATGCCCGAGCGCGTCGGACAGCAACGACGTCGTCTGCAGGTTCGGCAGGAAGCGCCGCTTGGTCTTGTTGTTGGCGTGGCTCACATTGTGGCCGACGAGCACGCCCTTGCCGGTGATGCCGCAGCGTCGCGCCATGATCGCTCGATCCTTGAAAAGATTAAGGCCGGGGCAAGCCCCGGCGGTTGGCGGGTTTTTAAGCGAAGCCGTCGGGTCCGTCAAGCCGCGTCGGCCTAGGACGAGCCCCCGCGGAAGGCCGCCAAAACGCGGCTTGCCACGGCCGATGGCGTCAGGCGGCCGTCGGCGACCTCGGCTTCGAGCGCCGGAAGCCGCGCGGCGACCGTCGGATCGCTCATCTACTCCGCGACCGCAGCCACGGCGGCAAGCGCGGCGGCGCGTTCATCGGCCTCGAGCTGGCGGCGCCACATCGCCGCATAGAGACCGTCCTTCGCCAGCAGCGCCGCGTGCGTACCGCGCTCGACGACGCGGCCGTGCTCCAGCACCAGAATCTCGTCGGCATGCACGACGGTCGACAGGCGATGCGCGATCATCAACGTCGTGCGGTTGGCCGCAACTTCTTCGAGGCTGGTCTGAATCTCGCGCTCGGTCTTGGTGTCGAGCGCCGAAGTCGCCTCGTCGAACACCAGGATGCGCGGCCCCTTGAGCATGACGCGCGCGATGGCGACGCGCTGTTTTTCGCCACCTGACAATTTCAGGCCGCGTTCGCCCACCTGCGTCTTGTATCCGTCCGGCAGGGCGGCGACAAAATCGTGAATGCGGGCGACGCCCGCAGCATCCTCGATCTCGGCCTGGGTGGCGCCTGGCTTGCCGTAACCGACGTTGTAAGCAATCGAATCGTTGAACAGCACCGTGTCCTGCGGCACCACGCCGATGGCGCGGCGCAGGCTCGTCTGCGTCACGTCGCGGATGTCCTGGCCGTCGATGCGGATTGCACCCTGGTTGGCGTCGTAGAAGCGGAACAACAAGCGCGCCACCGTCGACTTGCCGGCGCCCGACGAACCGACGATGGCGAGCGTGTGGCCCGGCGGCACACGGAACGAGACGTCTTCGAGGATCGGCCGGCGCGGATCATAGGCGAACGAGACATGGTCGAAGACGATCTCGCCGCGCGCCACGGCGAGCGCCGGCGCCGCCGGCTTGTCGACGACTTCGGGCTGCACGCCCAGCAGCCGGATCATCGATTCGAGATCGGTCAGCGACTGCTTGATGTTGCGATAGACCATGCCGAGCACATTGAGCGGCATGTAGAGCTGCACCAGGTAGGAATTGACCAGCACGAACGAGCCGACGGTCATGCG
>DATEMD010000172.1:0-4070 GCA_035275845.1 Allostellaceae bacterium
CTCGTCGGCGGCGAAGCGGAACGTCGGATTCTCGCCAGCGCGCCGCCGCAGCTCGTCCCACAAGCTACCGGACCGCGGCCAGGCGAGGTCGAACAGAAGTTGTTCGTCGAAGCCGTAAAGCGGGCTTTTG
Source organism: Allostellaceae bacterium (assembly GCA_035275845.1). Lineage (GTDB taxonomy): Bacteria > Pseudomonadota > Alphaproteobacteria > ATCC43930 > CGMCC-115725 > REEB95. The sequence continues at coordinate 131 of DATEMD010000172.1, forward strand.
AGCACCGTCGCCAGCGTCAGATCGTCCGACGGCAGCAACAGGAATTGCGCCAGCGCCACCAGATCCTGGACCGCCAGCTGATCGGCCAGCACCATGCGATCGACGCCCGCCACCGGCACGTCACGTTCCTTCAGCGCGCGGACTAGCGCACCGACAAATGGATTGCGCCGCCGCACCAGCACCAGAATGTCGCCGGCGCGGATCGGCCGGCCGCTCGCCTCAAGGCGCTCGCCGGTGTCGATCCAGCGCTTGATCGTGGCGGCAATCGCCTCGGCCAGTCTTGCGCGCGGCAGCTTGGCCCGTGCCTGGCTCAACGGCGCGTCCCAGGGCGTCGGCGGCTCGCCCGGCTCGGGTCCAACAGGCGGCCAGAGCTCGACCACGCCGGCGGCGCCGAGGCGATGCGCTTCGTGCCGGATGGCGTCGCCAGCAATCGCGACACCGGCAGCAGCCCGCGGGTCGGCGAAGACGGCATCGACCGTCCGCAGAACGGCGGCGACCGAGCGGAATGACAGTTCGAGGGTCAGCAGCCGCCAATCCTGACGCGCCGCTTCGACGCGCATGCGGAAATGTTCCTGCAACGCGACGAACTTGGCAGGATCGGCGCGCTGGAAGCTGAAGATCGACTGCTTCGGATCGCCGACCGCGAATACCGTGCGCAAGCGATCGCGCGCGCCTTCGCCGGCGAAGAATTCCTCGGCCAGCGCCGCCACCACTTCCCACTGGTCCGGGTTGGTGTCCTGCGCTTCGTCGATCAGGATATGGTCGATGCCACCGTCGAGCTTGAACAACACCCACGGCGCGACGCCCGGCCGCCGCAGCAAATCTTTCGTCTTCAGCACCAGATCGTCAAAATCGAGCAGGGCGCGGGCGGCCTTGTCGGCGGCATAGGCGTCGAGCACCGCGCCGGCGAGCCGCAGCAATGCGGCGGTCGAGCTGACGAGCCGCGCCGCATCGCGCCGCGTCCGCACCGTTTCGAGGCGTCCAACCTCGGCGTCGAGCGCGGCAGCAATGGACGGATCGAGGGCGAGCGCCGCCTTGGTCGCGAGACGCGTGCGGCGATCACCCTTCTGGGTGAAAAAGACGCCGCAATACGCGTCGAAGCCATAAACCCGCCCGCCCACGCGACCGAGCCAGCGGCCCATGGCGCGGCTCGCTTCGGCGTCCGTCGACGAACCGCTTTGACCCAGAATGCGTGCCACATGCCTGAGCGCATCACTGGCGAAGGCGTCGTCCTTGCACGCCTGCCGGACAATCGAGTCGGCCGTCTCGCGCGGCTGCAAGCCCAAAGATTCCCGCAGCCGTGCCTCGAATTGCGCATCGCCCGCTGCGCGCACGGCGGCGACGCGCTCGCGTTCGGCGGCCAGCACGCCGATGAGCTCGACGAAGCCGGTTTCACCGACCAGCTGCGTCACAGTGTCCAGCGCGGCACCGAGAACCTTCGGCTTGCCATCGCGCGCCCGGTCGAGCGCGTGGGCGACGGCGCGTTCCATCGCTTCGGCGGTGCTGCGTTCCTCCATCACCTGAAAATGCGGCGGAATGCCGGCTTCGAGCGGAAACCGCCGCAGCAGCGATTGGCAGAAAGCGTGGATGGTCTCGATCCGCATGCCGCCGGGCGCGTCGAGCACGCGCGCGAACAGCTGCCGCGCGCGCTCAAGCTGATCCACATCGACGTCGCTGTCGACCAGGCCCTTGAGTTCGTCGCGCAAGTCCGGATCGGACATCGTCGCCCAGGCGCTGAGCCGCGTCCCGACGCGGATCGCCATTTCGGCCGCCGCCGCCTTGGTGAACGTGAGACAAAGAATGCGTGCTGGCTCGTTACCGGCGAGCAGCAATGCCAGCACCCGGTCGGTCAGCACCTTGGTCTTGCCGGTCCCGGCCGAAGCCGCGACCCAGACCGACGCAGCGGGATCGGCGGCGCGCCGTTGCAGGACACCCGGATCGGGTTTCGGCCGCGTGCTCATTCGTCGGCGCCGCCGCCGGGCAGCCATTCCTGCACCCTGGCGAGATGCGTGTAGTCCGAATAACGCGGCCTCTTGTCCGGCTGCGGCCAGGCGCGATAGGGCGTCGCCGGGTCGTCGAAACGGGCGACCAACCGTTCGAGGCCCTGACGGGCGGCGTCGACCAGCGCGCCGACGGCGTCGACGCCGTCGGCATCAATGCGCGCCCGGCCCGGCGGGTCGCCGCCGGTTAATTGCCAGTGGATCAACGCCGCGACCGCGGTTGCCGGAACGCCGCGAAAGCCGCCGGCGGCGGCGATCATCGCTTCGAGCGCGAGCTGCGGCGCATAGCCCGCCTTGACCTCACCGACTTGCGGCAAGCCGCCGGTCTTGTAGTCCAGAATCGCCAGACCGCCCGCCGCCAAGCGATCGATGCGGTCGGCCTTGCCCGACAGCGTGAACGGACCACGCGCCGCCGGCAGCGCGAGCGTGCCGCTGATCTCGCCGAAACTTTGCGCGATCAGCGCGCGCTGCTCGCGTTCGGCCGCGACCACCCAGCCGGCGATGCGCTCGAAGCGCGGCCACCAGAAGGCACGCACATTGGGATGTCGCAACGCCTCGCCGAAACAGTCGCGGCCGATCGCCAGTAACTTATCCTCGGCATCGTCGGGCAATTCATCGGGGAAGGTTTGCAGGAACCGGTGCAGCGCCGCGTGGATGAAAATGCCGCGTTCCGCCGCGCCGGAATCGGCGTCGATCGGGTCGAGCGCCCGCAGGCGCAGAACGTGCTTGGCATAGATCGCGTAGGGATCGCGTAGCCAGGTCTCGATTTCGGTCACCGAAAGATGGCGTGGCCGGGCTTCGACCGGTGGGCGCGGCTCCGGCGGATCGATGCGCCGCGCGGGACCCGGATCGTCGAGCCGTGCCTGCCACGCAAGCGGCGCACCGTCATAGAGCTTCGCATCGAGACCGGCAGCCCGCAGCGCGGTTTCGAGCCGCAGCAGCCAGCGCGACGGCACGGTCGGATTGCCTTCGACGCGCGCGGCGCGCGTCAGCACGACCGTGCAGGCGCCGAGACATTGGACGAAATCGTGCGCCGCGCGCCCGACGCGCAGTTCCGGTGGCGGCAGGCCGAAATCGCGCCGCATCGGCCGCGACAGCCACGGATCGCTGTCGGTCCGTGCCGGCCAGACGCCTTCATTGAGGCCGCCCAGGATCACCAGATCGGCCTGTTGCAACCGCGCTTCGAGCAAGCCCCAAATGAACAGCCGCGGATGCCGGCCATAGGCGGGCCGCACCACCGGTGCGGCGATCAGCGCTTCGAACAACGCCGGATAGTCGGCGCCGGCGAGTCGAGGAAAATCCCGCGCGGCACCGAGCAATTCGCTGAGCCAGACCGCCGCGGCCTCGCCGGCCTCTTCGCGCCACAGGCGACGATCGCCGTCTTCCGCATCGCTCGCGGCGAGCGCCTCGGCCGCGCGGATATGCGCCTGCACCAATGTTGCCAAGTCGATTTGGTCGGCGGCCAGCGCCTCGACCAACGGCGCCAACGCGCGACCGATGCGGCGCGCCGGATCGGCCAGCGCGGTCTCGCCGAGCGCCGCACACAGTCCCTCGATACCGGGACCGGGACGCGGTCCGCGCAGAGCGGCGACTTCGAGCCGGCGCGCCAGATCGCGAAACTCCGCCGGCGGCAAACCGCCGGCGGCCAAAGGATGCTTGAGCAGCGCCAAAAGCGGCAGTGGCGCGAATTCTTCGGCGATGCAGGTCAGCAACAGGCGCAGGAACACGCCGGACGGCGTCTTGGCCAATGGCGTGCCGGCGGAATCGTCGACTTCAATACCCCAACGCCGCAGCTCGGCAGCGACGCGGCGCGCGAGATCGCGGTCCGGCGTCACCAGCGCCGCGGTCGCACCCGGTTCTTCGAGTTGACGCCGCATCAGCAACGCGACCGTCGTCGCCTCTTCCTGCGGTCCGGGGCAATCGACGCGCGTCATGCCCGC
>DATEMD010000173.1:0-10348 GCA_035275845.1 Allostellaceae bacterium
CACGCTGCAATCCTTCCACGGGCCGATATCGAGATGAATGTGATTGCGGTGGTCGTAGTTGGTATGGGGCGTCAACACGACGCTGAATAAACCGCAAGCACCGCGCGCCACCGCGTGCAGGAAGTCGCTTTTCGGTCCGCCGTTCCGCCAATCGCGCTCGACGATCACCGTGTCGCCGTTGTCGAGCGTGAAACCAGCGATGTCGATGGCATCGCCCTTCGCATGCTCGCTCCATTCGCCGTTTGGCTGGCCGCGGCACGAATAGGTGCCGAGATTGCGAAGTTGGCTGATCGATGCATGCAGATACCGTTGCGCCGCCGGCTGCACGACTTCACGGTTGAACCGTTCGAGGCGCAGCGCCAGGTCGCAGGTGACAAGGCCGGATCGATTCCACGGCACGCCGTCGGCGCTGACGCGCACCGCGTCATAGACCGGACACGGACCTTCGGGCGCCTCGGCGGCGACGTATTGGACGTGTAGCCGATCGAGATCGGCTCGGCAGACGGCCGGCGGCAGATAGGTCACCGGCGGCGGGCGATAATGCGGCCCGCCGCATCCCGCCGGCGCCAGCATCGCGACGGCCAGCGCCGCCCACCGCGCCGAGACACGCCAGGACGGCATGGCGCTCAGGGAATCATAGCCGCGCCGTGCGCGGCAAGCCCGACTCGCCGAGTTGCGCGGCGGAGAAAGCGCCGTTTTAGGTTGTACCGGCGGCCTGTACCGGCGGGCAGCGTACCGAGCCGTACGAACAGAAAACGCAGCATGTGCCCGTTTTGGGTCGCAGCCATGCGCCGCAGGCGGTGCATTGATACACGACCACACAAGCGTCGGTCGGCATCGTCTCGCGTCGTGTGGTGCCGCAGATTGGGCAGGTGAGTATCGATTCGACGATCAAGCCAGCCGACTCCATACGCAATCCGTTCGCGCCCCGGCCTTCAGCCGTAGGCGAAGCCCAGCACCAAAAGCGCAGCACCAAGAGCCAGTCCGGTCAGCGTGATTGTCGTCGCCATTCGTGTGCTGCTTCGGGCACAGGCATTGCGTCGCCACAGCAAGAAGCCGCCGACGACGAAACAGGCTAGCGCGGCGACGATCAGATAGGCCTGAAAGGGCCCCAACGCCGGCATAAAGATCGCCGATGCCAAACCGCCAAGGCCGACGCCGCCGAGCAGCATCGGAAGCGCGCAGCAGGATGCGGCGCCGAAAGCCGCGGCCAACCCACCGGCCGTTAGCGCGACCGGCGCGATCGTGCGCAACGACCCGGAGCGCAATGGCCTGGCAGTTTGCGAGGTTATGTCGTTCGACATTGGCTACCTCCTGGGAATCCACGTGCCACGACGCTACACTCTGTAGTTGCTACAGACTCAAGGCCGATTTTCGCGGAGGCGCCATGGACCGACCGGCTTCTATCACCATCGGCGAGCTGTCGCGGCGCACCGGCTGCAAGGTCGAAACCGTGCGCTATTACGAACGCGTCGGGCTGATGTCGCCGGCGCCACGGACGGCCGGCCGTTACCGGCTCTACGATGATGGCGACGTGCGCCGGCTGGCGTTCGTGCGGCGCGCCCGCGAACTCGGTTTCACGGTCGCAAACGTGCGGACGCTGCTGACGCTGGCGCTTGGGCAGTCCGACGGCTCGTGCGCCCAAGCGCGCGAGCTCGCGGCCGCGCATCTCGCCGAAGTGCGGGGCAAGATCGCAGACTTACGAGCGATGGAACGCGTGTTGGATGACGCAGTGGACCAATGTGCGACGGGCGATGTGCCCAACTGTCCGGTTATCGACGCGCTGGCTGGCGACGCAGCAGCCCGTCAGCGGCCGCCGCGGTCTAGGCGCGCTGGAGCAGTGCGACGCCGGCGAGGATGAGCAGGATGGCGACGACTTTGCCGGCGGTCAGCGTCTCGTTCCAGAAAAAATGCGCCACCACCGCGACCACGATGTAGCTCACCGCGACCGACGGGTAGGCGACCGATAGCGGGATCTTGCGGATGGCGATCATATAGAGAAGTGCGGCACAACCGTAGAAACCGACGCCGACGATGGTGAAGCCGTTGGTCAGTTGCGCGACGAAGTTGGCTGTACCCTGGACGCCGACCTTGAGCAGCAGTTGGCCGCAGACCGCAATCAAAATTCCGCCGAACAGCGCAGCATAGTAAGGCAGCATCGTCGGCATCATACCTGTCGGATCGCGCTGCCAGCATTGCGCCGCTGGCCGGATGGAGCCGCGTCGCTGCGCGACACCGTCCGCACGATGGTTTGTGGGCGGCGATTGACCGTGAGGTAGAGGCGGCCGAGATATTCGCCGACCAAGCCGAGGATCAGCAGCTGCACACCGGACAGCAGCATCACCGCAACCGTAAGCGACGCCCAGCCTGGCGGAGTCTTCTCCAGGAACAACGCCGAGACGGCCGCCCATGTGGCGCCGACAAGGCCGAGAACGCTGAGCCCGATGCCAGTAAAGGTCGACACCCGGAGCGGCATCACCGAGAAATTGACGAACATATTGAGCCATAGCCGCACCAGCCGGCGCAGCGTGTAGTTGCTGCTGCCGTGCGGCCGCGGCAGGTGCTCGACCGCCAGGCTGTCGACGCGCTGCGTGACTTGCAGCAGCAGCCCGTCGATGTAGGGGAACGGGCCCTCGTAGGCGATCGCCTGTTGCACCGCGAAGGCGCTGATGCAGCGGAAGCTCGACAGGTAGAGTCCCTTCGGCTTGTCGAGAACGAAATCGGCGACGCGGTTGGTAAAGCGGCTGCCGAGATTGCGCCAGCCGGCATGGTGCTTTTCGATCGGCTGGGCATAGACCACGTCGGCGCCGCCGCGCTGCGCGTGCTCGAGCAGCCGCAGCACCTCGGCCGGCGGATTTTGCAGATCGTCATCCATGGTGATGACGTGCGCGCCACGTGCTTCGCGCAGCCCGGCCATCACGGCGTTGTGTTCGCCGAAATTGCGCGCGAGGTCGACAAGCGTGATCGGCACTGGCGTCCGCGCCACCAAACCGCGGCAGATTTCGAGGCTGTTGTCCGGGCTGCCGTCGTTGACCAGGACGATCTCGTGGCCGTCCGGCACCGAAAGCGCCTGGAGGGCGGCGACCAGCGCCTCGATGGTCTGCGCGCCGTTATAGACGGGGATGACGATGCTGAGCGCCGGCGTGGTCATAGGCGGGTTCCGACGGCCAGAATCGAGCCGCCGAAGGGAAGACGCAAGCCCGATCTGAGCAGCATCGACTCGAATGTCGCCGTGGCGTCGAATAACCATTCTAAGGACGCCGGCAACAGGCCGACCTCGCTGCCGCCGGCGGGCAGCAGACGGCGCGCCACCATCAGCGGGAACAGCAGCGTGTTCCAATAGGTTGCGCGGACGCGGCCGAAGCCGGCCGCGGCCAACAGCCGCATTACCTCGCGGCGGTGGAAGCGGCGGGCGTTGTCGACCGCACGGTCGTGCGCCGAATAAAGCCACGGATAGGCCGGCAGGTTGACGATGAGCGCGCCGCCCGGCGTGAGGCAGCGGTACATCTCGCCCAGCGCGCGCTCGACGCCCACGCCGCGGTGGCACAGCACATCGGCGCTGACGATGACGTCAAACGCGGCGTCACGGAATGGCAGGTCGTCGACGGAGCCCTGCGCCACCGGGCGGCCGGCCTTGGCTTGCGCCAAGCGGCAGGCGAAACCGTCGCGATCCAGTCCAACGCTCGCGCCCTGCGCCAGAGCGGCGAGGAGGCCGCCAGTGCCGCAACCCGCGTCAAGCAGCCGGCCAGCCGGCATCGCTGTGAATGACATCGCGGCGGCGCACAGGTTGCGGCGCAGCGCGCGCGTCCACCACATGCGGTCCTCGACCGCAGCCAGCCGCTCATATTCACCGCGTTCCACGGGGCCTCAGCGGGCGGCGGCCGCCGCCGCGCGTGCGCCGTGCGCCAGCACCGCGCGCCGGTCGATCACCACCGACAGCAGCGTGCCCAGGCGCGTGACCCGATAAATCGTCCGCCCCGTTACCGATTCGTTGCACGCGTCCTTGGTGAAGGCGATGACGAATTGGGCATTCGCGCGATTGGGCGTGAAGACGAAATTCGGCGGGAAGTAGTAGGCCGCCGATTCCGGCGGCCCGCACACGAACACGGTGAAATCGTGATCCATAAACTCGTCGCCATACTCGCCGCGTAGGTAATTCTCGAGCGCGGTGACGTCCTCGGCGTAGGAATTCGCCCAATAGTCGAGCTTGAAGAGACCCTGCGCGCCGCGCGTGCCGCCGACGAAGGCGTTGTAATAGACGTACTCGTCGGGGTGCAGCATCGCCATCACCGCGACGTGGTAGACGCCGTAAAGCGCGAGCGCGCCATAAGCCCACGGCCGCCACGCTTGCCGCGCCAGCGCGACGAGAGCCTGCTCGGCTGTGAGCGCGGCGGCGACCGCGATTGGCGGCAGCACGAAGATGAAATGTCGCATGCCGTCGAAAAGCACCGCCTTGATCGCGATGGCATAGGTCACCGGAAAGACGATGGCGAAGCCGAGCATGAGCAGGCCAAGGATGCGCGCGCGGTCGCGCCGCGCGTCGGCACCGCGCAACCGTATGACGGCGACGACCGGCGCGGCGGCAAACAGCAGCACCACCAGTTCCGGCAGCGCCAGGACGATGTAGGTCGGCAGATAGGTCCACGGCAGATCGGCGGCCGGGATGTAATGCCCGTCGAACAGCGTCCCGTAGGGAAAAATCTCGTGCGAGAAATAGAGCAGCGCGTGGACCGGATTGACCAAGGGCGATTGCTGCGCCCACGGCCAGAACAACAGCATCACCGGATAGGCGACCGCGATCGCCGGGAGATACAGCCGCCAGCCGCCGGCCCAGCTTTCGCCGAAGGCCAGCCGTACGCTGCGGCTTTCGACCAGACGCCAAACGCCGAACGCCAGCAGCGCCACGCCGACATAGCCAAAGATCAGCAGGCCGCCGACGCGAACGGCAAGCGCCAGACCCGCCGCTAGGCCGAGCTTGGCGCCCAAGCGCCAATCGGGCTGCGGCAATTGCCGGATCGCGCCCACGAGGTAGTAGAGCGCCCAGGCCATGCTGGTGGCGAACGGCACGTCCTTCGGATTGTTGAACATTTGGCCGTAATAGTTCGGCGTCAGGGCCAGGAAGAGCGCCGCGACGAACGCCGCGCGCGGCCCGCCGAGAACACGGCCGAGCTTCCAGGTGCCGACGATGCCGACGAGGCCAATCAGCGCGTTGAGCAGGTGGCGCGTCTCGAACGTACCGAACGGCGAGACGTGGTTGAGCGCCGCGGCGACCGTGTCGAAAATCGACCCGTAATAGAACAGGTCGTAGAGCCGCATGTAGGAATGGTCGGTGAAGCCGGAGAGGTAATAATTGAGGACCGCCACGCCGTACCAATTCTGCGCGTCCTCGTCCCAGGTGACGCCGTAATCCTGGAAGGTGACGAGCGCCAGAACCAGCAGCACGGCAAAGAGGGCCAGTGCCGCATCGTCCCAACTGAAACGAGCGCGCCAGCGCGCCAGCGGCGCCGCGCTCATAGACCGGCGGCGGCCATCAGCGCCGACAGCACGCGGTCCGACGCGAAATATTCCGCTGCGAGGTCGCGTGCCGCGCGCGCATGGCGCGGATAATCGCCGTTGATCGCCGCCACCGCGGCCAGCGCTTCGCCGGCGTCAGCGAATTCGAACAGCCCTTCGCCGACCGGATAGAAACGCGAAAAGCCGGTGTTCATCGTGATCACCGGCCGTCCCGCCGCGAGGTAACAGACGCTGCGGTCGCTGAACCAGCCGCTGTGCGGCCGGACGTAGATGTCCTTGGCGACGGTGAATTCGCCGCGCGAGTCACGGATGAAGTCGCGATAGGCGTCGATGCCGAGAGAGACGGCGCGCGCGTCGACCACGGTCCAGCCATGCGCGGCGACGTCGCGCTGCACGTCGTCGGACGCCGAGTTGAGCGCGACGGTGAAGCAGCGGTCCGCTTGCCGTGGCACGTCGATAAAACGCACGAAGTTGACGTGCTTCGACCAGAGATAGCGTTCGCCGTGGAAGACGATGTCCTTGCCCTTGTTTTCCCAGGTGGCGATCGTCGAGAAGCAGGCGCCGCCCATGGCGTCGGCCGGCCAGAAGTCGAGCACGACCGGCGGCCGCGTCGGTTTCCAGTCGATGCCGCACAACGGCACGATCCAACCCGGGCCACCGACATTTTCGCCGTAGGTGAAGAAATGCGTGTGCGCGTCGAGGTAGCTGCGCGCCGCCGGATCGGCATCGGCGTATTTGATCTGCTCGTAGACCGGATCGGTGTCGATCATCAGCCGTCGCGGGCACGCGAGATGATGCTCGCGGAGCCGCGTCGCGCCGCACAGGTTGAGCAACGCGTCGCTGTCGCGGAACAGCGCGTGCACCGCCTCGCGCGTCAATCCGTGATATTCGTCGCGGATCGCGTCCCAATAGGCCCAGTGGCCGTCGAAGCCGAAGCGCGCCATGAGCTCCGCCAGATAGGCGATGTTCGCCGCGTTGTCGGTGACGACGCTGTTGGCGCGCGGGTCATAGGGGTTGGCGCCGTGGTCCTCGACGTACCAGACGTCGTAGCCGAGGCGGCGGAGTCCGGCGAGATAGTGCAGTGCTTGCCAGGCAATTCCGGCGAGCGGCATCTGCCCCGCGAAATGCATCACCACCACCCGCCCGCGTGCGGTCATCGCCTGCCTGCTCCGCCTTAAATCCAAGCGCGGCGGACAATAGCAGAGCACCGTGCCGGCGAAACCGGCCGATGACCGGCTATTCCTGGCGCTGCTTGACGGGGTGACAAATATATTGATTATATTGATCAATGTATCGTGATGCAGACGATTCGCTGACGGCTGCCGAGGCGGCGCGGGCGCTCGGTGTCACACCGGCGACGCTCTATGCCTATGTCAGCCGGGGCCTGATCCGCTCAGAGCGTGCTGGCGGGCGCGTCCGGCGCTACGCCGCCGCCGACATCGCCGCGCTGAAACGCGGTGGCTTGCCCGGTGGCCCCCTGCTGGAGACGGCAATCACCCTGATGCGCGGCGGCCGGGTCTTTTTCCGCGGCCGCGACGCCGTCGAGTTGGCGCGCAATTTATCGGTGCGCGAGGCGGCGGCGCTGATCTGGGATTGCGATCCGGCAGCAAGCTTCGCGGCTGACAATGTGTCTGAGCCATTGCCCGGCGGCGATACGCTGCGCGGCGCGCTGGCAACCGTTTCGCCGCTGGCGCGCATGCTGGCGCTGCTGCAGCTCGCAGCCGTGGACGAGCCGCGCTGGCCCCAGGCGACGGCGGAATTCTTCGGCTACGCCGGGGCGCGATTGCTGCGGTTTCTTGCCGCAGCCGCGGCGGGCAGCGTTCCGTCGGCGCGGCCGATCGAAGCGGTGCTGGCCGAGGCGTGGGGTCTCGATCGAGAGGCGCGGCCGCTGTTGCGCGCCGGTCTAATCCTGTCGGCCGACAACGGCGTCGATGCGGCGGCGCTGGCCGTGCGCGCCGCCGCCGCCGCTGGGGTACCGCCGTGGCGATCGGTCGCGGTCGGGTTGGCGGCACTCGATTTCGCCGGCGACGGCACCGCCGACGCACGCGCCAGCGCCTTGATCATGCTATTGCCACAGCGGCCGACGGCGCCGCGTACTCTGCCTGAAGCGATCGCCAAGTTCGGCGCGGCGCTGGGCTTGCCGGTCGGCGGTGCGGCGACGCTCTATGCCATCGGCCGGGCCATTGGCCTGATAGCCCACGTCGCCGAGGAGCGTGCGGCCAAGCGCGCCTGCCGGGCCCGTGGCGCCTATGTGGGATTGCCGCCCGAGGACGGTGCAAGTCCCCAATCCAGCAGGGGTTGAAACCGGCTTCGGCCGCGTGCTACGAGCGGCGATTCCCAGCCAGCAATCGAGTTCTCCCGATGACCTATGTCGTGACCGAAGCCTGCATCAAGTGCAAATACATGGACTGCGTCGAGGTCTGCCCGGTGGATTGTTTCTACGAGGGCGAGAATATGCTGGTCATCCACCCGGACGAGTGCATCGATTGCGGCGTTTGCGAGCCGGAATGCCCGGCCGAAGCGATCGTGCCCGACAGCGATCCGCAGGCCGAAAAGTGGGTCGAAACCAATCGCCAGTATGCGGCGTCGTGGCCGAACATCACTCGCAAGGCCGAGGCGCCAGCCGACGCCGACGCCTTCAAAGGCGTTCCGGATAAGTTCACCAAGTTCTTCAGCGCAAACCCTGGCAAACGCTAGAAAAAACCTAGCGAAATCCGTGCGTTGCGGCTCGGCCTGCATGCGTTGCATGGCTCTGGTACTGGCTTTATCCGGCTAATTGTGGTATTTATGACACTGGATGCACGACGGGTGCGTCTCTCCCGGGGATAACGATCCATTGCCGCAGGCTTTTTGAGCGGCCGGGGGTCACTCGCGTTTTCGGCTGAGGGCTGTCCTGAAAATGGCTATCGCACGCAAGAAAGAAGAGAAAACCCTGGCGGAAACGCTCGGTTTTTCGACCGGCGATTTCGTCGTTTACCCGACGCACGGCGTCGGCAAGATCCTCGGCATCGAGAATCAGGAGATTGCCGGTTACCAGCTCAAGGTCTTTGTCGTCCATTTCGACAAGGACCGCATGACGCTGCGCGTGCCAGTGGCCAAGGCGAAGAATTCCGGCCTGCGTCGACTGTCGACCCGCAAGGAGATGGACGCCGCCCTGTCCAAGCTCAAGGGCCGTTCGCGCGCCAAGCGCACGATGTGGAGCCGCCGCGCCCAGGAGTATGAGGCCAAGATCAATTCGGGCGATCCGGCCTCGATCGCCGAAGTGGTGCGCGACCTCTACCGCAACGCCGGTCAGCCCGAGCAGTCTTACAGCGAACGCCAGATTTACCAGGCGGCGCTCGATCGGCTGGTGCGCGAATTCGCGGCCGTCGAAAATATCGACGAAGCGTCGGCGGCGAAGCGCGTGGAACAGATGCTGAGCGCGGCGTGAGCCGCATGCACGCCGGCATCGCGCGCCGGTGACGTTCGCCAGCGACAACGAGATCTACGCCCGCTTCAATCGCGCGCGCCGTGTCTGGGCGGTCGCGCCGATCAACGGCGAAGCCAAGCGGCTGACCGGGCTGCACCGCCAGCTCATCGAACGCCTCGAGCCCGGCGACCGCATCGTCTATCTCGGCAATTATCTCGCGCCCGGCACGGACGCCGTCGCCACCGTCGACGCGCTGCTGCATTTTCGCGCCCTGGCCCTGGCACGCCGTCGGGCCTTTGCCTGCGAGCTCGCTTATCTGCGTGGCGCGCAGGAAGCGATGTGGCAAAAGCTGCAAGAGCTCCAATTCGCGCCCAATCCGCGCGAGGTGCTGCCGTGGATCCTGGCGCGCGGCCTCGAAGCGACGCTGCGCGCTTACGGTCTCGATCCGCGCCAGGGCGAAGCCGCCTGCCGCGAAGGCACGATGGCGATTACCCGCTGGACTGGCACGCTGCGCAACGCGATCGACGCCAGGCCCGGCCATCGCCAATGGCTCAGCGCGCTGCGGCGCGCCGCCTTCACCGAGGACGGCGCGCTGCTGTTCGCCCATGCCGGCGTCGATCCGGAAAAGCCGCTCGAGATGCAGCGCGACGCGTTCTGGTGGGGTGCGACCGGTGCCGACATGCTCGCGCTGACGCAGCCCTATGCCGGATTCAAACGGATCGTGTGCGGCATCGATGGTGCTTGTCGCGGCGTCAGCGAAAGCGCGCACGCGGCGCTGGTCGACGGCGGTGCCGGTCCGGATGGCGCGCTGGTCGCGGCGTGTTTCGGCATCGATGGCGCGGTGCAAGACCGGCTCGCCGCCTGAGTACCAGGCCGCATGGCGGCGCCTCGGCGCGCTTGCTATAACGGCAACGAGCGTCCCCGTAGCTCAGCTGGATAGAGCATCAGTTTCCTAAACTGAGGGTCGGGTGTTCGAGTCACCCCGGGGACGCCACCGTTCGTTAGCCCGACCTAACGATCTGCCGAATCCGATTGATGCGGTTTCCCAACCGTGTCTAGGCTTTCAAACGAGCGCGTCCGACAATTGGCGCGTCTCTCAAGAGAACCGGGGTAATCGCCCCTCTCGCGCGACGTGTCTTTGTGGCGACAACGCGCGAAGGACGCTGGGACTGATGTAGGTCGGCCGTTATCGCCCGTGTCGACGTCGACGGCGTCAACAATCCTTGCGAGAGAGGGAGAACACCCATGGCAATCACGATCAATAGCCTGGAGACCAAATCTCACGACAACCCTGACGAAGTGCGCACGCCGAGCAAGACCCGCGTCGAGATCGTGAGACTCGGCGACTACGCGCTCGGCCGCTTCACCTTCCAGCCCGGCTGGCGTTGGTCGGAATGCGTGAAGCCCCTCGTCAAGACGGAAAAC
>DATEMD010000174.1:0-2181 GCA_035275845.1 Allostellaceae bacterium
CGGTTTCGATCGCCACCACCAGCACCTTGCGCACGAACGGCGACGTCGGCGAATAGCGCAGCTTCAAGCAAGCCTCCGTGTCGTCAGCGTCAGAACACGTCCTTCGCCTTGCGGATCGCGGCGAAGGTCGCGACCGCGTCGCCCGGCGCGCCCATCGCCCGTTGCAGATCCGGCACATCGGCGCGCAGGAACGGATTGGTCGCCAGCTCGTCGGCCAGCGTGCCCGGCACGGTCGATTGCCCGGCCGCGCGCACCGCGTCGACGCGCTGGGCGCGCGCAACCAGATCGGCGTTCTTCGGCTCGACGGTCAACGCGAAGCGCGCGTTCGCCTGTGTGTATTCGTGGCCGCAATAAACCCGCGTCGCCGGCGGCAGCGCCTTGAGCTTGCTGAGCGAGCTCCACATCTGCTGCGGCGTACCTTCGAACAGCCGGCCGCAACCCATCAGGAACAGCGTGTCGCCGCTGAACAGCGCCTGGGAATCCTTGAACCAATAGGCGATGTGGCCGCGCGTGTGGCCGGGCACGTCGAACACCGTGGCCGCCTCATCGCCGAATTTGAAGGTGTCACCGTCGCCGAGCGCGACGTCGATGCCCGGTATCCGTCCCTTATCGGCCAAGGGCCCGACGACGATCGCGTTCGTCGCCGCCTTCAATTCCAAATTGCCGCCGGTGTGGTCCGGATGGTGGTGCGTGTTGATGATGTGGGTGAGCTTGAGGCCGCGGCTCTCGAGCGCGGCCAGCACCGGCGCCGCCACCGACGGGTCGACCGCGCCGACCGCGCCGCTTTTGGGTTCGCGCAACAGATAGATGTAATTGTCGCGCAGGGCGGGGATTTGCTGGATTTCGAGCGTCATGGCCGCAGACTAACGCAAATCGCCGCCCGTGCTACACTCGAAACGATGTTCATTGATGTCGTTGATTTACGCGATTTCTACGAGCGCCGGCTGGGCGATATTGCGCGGCAGATGATCCGCCGCCGCATCGGCACGCTGTGGCCCGACGTCAAAGGCCTCAACGTCCTCGGTCTCGGCTATGCGACGCCCTATCTGCGGCCGCTGCTGCCCGATGTCGAGCGCGCCGTCGCGCTGATGCCGGCGCCGCAGGGCGTGCTGCCTTGGCCGCGCGAGGCACCGAACCGCGCCGCCCTGTCCGAGGAAAGCGAGCTGCCGCTGCCCAATTTCTCGATGGACCGCGTGCTGCTGGTGCATTGTCTCGAATTCAGCGAGCAGGTGCGGCCGCTGCTGCGCGAGGTCTGGCGCGTGCTCGCCGCTGGCGGCCGGCTGATCGTCGTCGTGCCCAACCGCCGCGGCATCTGGGCGCGGTTCGATCACACGCCGTTCGGCCAGGGCAATCCCTACACCACCGGTCAATTGAGCCATCTGCTGCGCGACGAAGGCTTCACGCCCGAGCGCGGCGTCGGCGCGCTGTTCGTGCCGCCGACGGCCAGCCGCTTCATGTTGCGTTCGGCGCCCGTGTGGGAACGCCTCGGCGAAATGTGGTTCGGCACCTTTGCTGGCGTCGTCGTCGTCGAGGCGACGAAACAGATCTACGCCGCCAAGCCGGCGGGCGAGCGCCTGAAGCAGCGCCGCCGCGTGCTGCTGCCGATGCCCGGCACGCCGAGCCCGGCGGGTCCGTAAGGCAACCTTTCACTCCGTCTCACGCGAGGCATGGCCATGACCAACGTGGTGGTTCGATGGAAGGGCAAGCCCGAGAAGCATGATTATACCGCGGCGGCGTCGTATTTGAGTCTGACCATGGATCGGCCGGCGGCGAAATCCGTCGCCAAGAAGCTGAAGCGCGCCGCGCTATCGCACTATCCGGCGAAGGATATTTTCCGGGCGTCCCGGCTGGCGCTGCTCGGCGCCCGCAACCATCACGTCCAGAAAGATCGGCAGAGAATCCTGGCGCAAGAACGGTTGTCGCCGCTGCTGCTCTACCGGGACGAGCGCAACGGCATGCTCGTCATTGCCGACGGCTATCACCGCCTCTGTGCGGTCTACAAGTTCGACGAGGACGCGATCATTCCCTGTAAGATCGTGTAAGCGTGCGCCGCGCTATTCGCCGTAGAACTTGATCGCCGCGTGCGTGCCGTCGCAGAACGGCTTGTTCTTCGACTGGCCGCAGCGGCACAGCGTCACGCAGTCGCGCACCTCATGGGCAAATCCGTCGGCGGCGTTGCGC
>DATEMD010000175.1:0-3584 GCA_035275845.1 Allostellaceae bacterium
GCCTCGACAATATCGGCGTGTTCGACCGTTCGCGGCCGCTGCCCACCGGCGGCACCATCGAGCAATCCGACGGCACCGCCTGGATGGCGATGTTCTGCCTCAACATGCTGCGCATGACGATGGAGCTCAGCCGCCGCGACCTGGTCTATGAAGACATGGCGATCAAGTTCCTCGACCATTTCCTGCATATCGCCGGCGCCATGACCGACATCGGCAAGACGGGCATCGGGCTATGGAAGGATGACGACAATTTCTTCTACGACGTCCTTTCCATGCCGTCAGGGAGCGAAATTCCGCTGCGTCTGCGCTCGATGGTCGGATTGATTCCGCTGTTTGCGGTCGGGATCGTCGAGCAGGTGGTCATCGACGAGCTGCCGGAGCTGTGGCGCAAGTTTGAATACTATCGCGCGCTCCGGCCGGACTTGGTGCAGCTCGTCTCACGCTGGTATCAGCAAGGCGTAAAGGGACGCCGGCTGGTCGCCTTGGTGCGCGTTTTCCGCATGACCAAGCTGTTGCACCGCATGTTGGACGAGAGCGAGTTCCTCTCGCCGTACGGCGTGCGCGCCCTCTCGCGCGCCTATCTCGCGCAGCCCTACGACTTCGAATACAATGGGGTGCACTATCGCGTGCATTACGAGCCGGGAGAGTCGGAGAGCGGACTCTTCGGCGGCAACTCGAATTGGCGCGGACCTATCTGGATGCCGGTCAACTACTTGCTGATCGAGAACCTGCGCCGCTTCTACCTGTTCTATGGCGACGGGCTGAAGATCGAATGCCCGACGGGATCAGGGGACATGCTCACGCTCGACCAAATCGCCGATGAACTCTGCCACCGCCTCATCAACTTGTTTCGCCGCGGCGCCGACGGTAGACGGCCCGTTTTCGGCGCATATGAAAAGTTCCAAACCGACCCTCATTTCAAGGACTACATCCTGTTCCACGAGTACTTTCACGGCGACAATGGACGCGGGTGCGGCGCTTCGCACCAGACCGGCTGGACCGGTCTTGTGGCAAACCTGATCGCGCAGATTGCGCAGCGGCCGCCGCCCGCTCCTGCGGCCAGCGGGGAACCGGCTTCGCCGCGGCGTCATACCTGAAACGCTGCGAAGCAGTGCAAATCAATTGTGAAGGAGGCGTGATGTCCCTGAACAACAAGACCGCGATCGTCACCGGCGGCAACAGCGGGATCGGCCAGGCGATCGTTCTCGAACTGGCCCGACAAGGTGCGCGCGTCGTCATCGATTACCTGTTTCATCCCGAGGCGACCGAGGCGCTCGAGCAACAGATCGCCAAGCTCGGCAGCCAAGCGATCGGCGTGAAGGCCGACGTGAGCAAGATCGCCGACTTGCAGAAACTCGTCGACGCGGCGGTAAGCAAATTCGGCCGCCTCGACATCATGGTGAACAATGCCGGCATCGAAACGCGGACCTCGGTGCTCGACACCAGTGAGGCTCAGTACGACGAGGTGCTAGCGGTCAACCTCAAGAGCGCGTTCTTCGGCACGCAGATCGCCGCCAAGCAGATGATCAAGCAGGGTGGCGGTGGCCGCATCATCAACGTCACCTCGGTGCACGAGGACTGGCCGATGCCCGGCAATACCGCTTATTGCCTGGCCAAAGGCGGTATACGCATGCTCACGCGCACCGCCGGGGTCGAGCTCGCGCGCCACAATATTCTGGTGGTCGGCGTGGGGCCCGGCGCAGTGGCAACGCCGATCAATCTCAGCACGATGAATGACCCGGCCAAGCTCGCGCAATTGGATGCCGCCATCCCGCTGCGGCGCATGGCGCGGCCGGAGGAGATCGCCAGCGTGGTCGGCTTCCTCGCTGGAGACGGGGCAAGCTACATCACCGCGACCACCGTGTTCACGGACGGTGGCATCATGCAGAGCAGCGTCGGTCTCTAGCCCGCATGGACAAGCATTTCGACGTCATCATCATCGGCAGCGGCGCGGGCGGCGGCACGCTCGCCAGAGAGCTGGCGCCTTCGGGAAAGAGCATCCTCATCCTCGAACGCGGCGATTGGCTCAAGCGCGAGGCGCAGAACTGGGACGCGACGGCGGTGTTCGTGGACAACCGCTACGTCTCTCCCGATACCTGGTATGACCGCCACGGCCGGGCGTTTCAGCCGCAAGTGCATTACTTCGTGGGTGGAGCAACAAAATTATTTGGCGCGGCGCTTTATCGCCTGCGCCGCGAGGATTTCGGCGAGCTGCGTCATTACGACGGCGTCTCACCGGCTTGGCCGATCAGCTACGAGGACCTCGAGCCGTATTACACGCGCGCCGAGCAGATGTATCACGTGCATGGACTGCGCGGTCACGACCCCACCGAGCCGCCGGCCAGCGCGCCCTATCCATGTCCGCCGGTCTCCCACGAGCCGCGCATCCAGCACCTTTTCACCGACCTGACGGCGGCCGGGTACCACCCGTTTCCCGCGCCCTGTGCGATCCTGTTGACCGAGGACGACATGGCGTACAGCACCTGCATCCGCTGCCAGACCTGCGACGGATTTCCCTGCCTGGTGCATGCAAAGGCGGACGCGGAAATCGCGGCGGTGCGGCCCGCGCTCGAGTTTTCCAATGTGACGCTCATTCGCAACGCCAAGGTCCTCAAGCTCGAAACTAATGCTGCCGGTAGCGCGGTCACACAGGTCGTCGCCGACGTTGCGGGAGAGCAGGACACGTTTCGCGGCGACATCGTGGTCGTGTCGTGCGGGGCGGCCAATTCCGCCAAGCTGTTGCTGATGTCGGCCAACGACAAACACCCGAATGGGTTGGCCAACGGCTCGGACCAAGTCGGGCGCAACTACATGTTTCACAACAGCCAAGCGGTGATCGCGATTTCGCGCGAGCCCAACCCGACCATGTTCCAGAAGACGATTGCGCTGAACGACTTTTATTTCGGGATGGATGGGTTCGACTATCCGATGGGCAACATCCAGATGACCGGCAAGTCGCTCGGGCCGATGTACCGGGGCGAGAAGCCCTTTGAAACCGCGCTGGTGCCGCTGGGTCTGCTCGGCGAGCTCGCGCGCCATACCGTGGATTTCTGGCTGACCACGGAAGACCTGCCCGATCCGGAAAATCGCGTCACCGTCGACAAGTCCGGCAATATCACTTTGAGCTACACGCCGAACAACCAAGTGCCCCGGCAACGGCTCTACGACAAGCTCAAGTCGATGCTGAGTCACCTCGGCATGCATCCGGACCGGCTTATCCCGCGCGACATCTACATGAAGATCGATATTCCGATTGCCGGCTGCGCGCATCAGGCGGGCACATGCCGGTTCGGCCGCGACCCGAAGACCTCCGTGCTCGACGTCAACTGCAAGGCGCACGAGCTCGACAATTTGTACGTCGTCGACACGAGCTTCTTCGTCAGCATCGGCGCGGTAAATCCATCACTTACCGCGATCGCCAACGCGATTCGCGTGGGCGACCGCCTGCTGCAGCGGTTGCGGTGACAATCAGTCACTCGTCCGCTTCTACGATGGCGAGTCGCACCGAGATCGGCGTGGTCTACGGCGCCGCCGTCGTGCAAGGCCTGGCTCTGGTGACGTTTCCCGCCGCCAGCGCGGTCTTC
>DATEMD010000176.1:0-9007 GCA_035275845.1 Allostellaceae bacterium
TTTGATGGCGCTGCTGCCGTTCGAGCCGCCTTATTTCACCAAGGTTGGACTGTCATGCTCGTATGTCGGCCATCCGGTGGTCGAGCTGGGCGCGGACAAGGGGGACGGCGCCGGTTTCCGTCGTCGCCACGGCATCGCACCATCGGCGCGCGTGATCGCGATCCTGCCTGGCAGCCGTGGTGGCGAAGTCAGCAGATTGCTGCCGGTGTTGGGTGAGACTGTCACGCGCTTGGCCCAAAAATTACCCGATCTCGCCATTGTGGTGCCGTCTACGGCCAACGTCGCCGCACGGGTACAAGCAGCCATCGCCGGCTGGACGGCGAAAACCGTCGTCGTCGGCAATGCCGAGAAATACGACGCCTTCGCCGCCAGTGACGCTGCGGTCGCCGCTTCGGGCACGGTGGCGCTCGAGCTGGCGGCGGCTGGCGTACCGACGGTCGTGACCTATCGCGTCAACCCGTTGACGCACGCGCTGCTGCGGCGGGTCGTCAAAGTGCGTTACGTCAATCTGGTCAATCTGATTCTCGACCGGCCGGCGGTGCCTGAATTGCTTCAGGACGATGCGACACCCGAAAAACTTGCCGTCGCCATCGTGCGGTTGGTCGAGGACAAGACGGCGCGCGCCGCGCAAATCTCCGCTGGACAAGAGGCGCTCAAGGCGCTGGGCTATGGCCAGGTTTCGCCGGGCCTGCGCGCTGCGGACGAAGTATTGGCGCGGTTGCGGCGGTGAACTGCACGGCGTAGGCCAAAGCGTTCACGAGGAGGATCTGATGGATGCCGTCGAAAAGACCGCTGCGCCGGCGCTCGACGCTAAGACCTCGCGCCTGCTGCACACCATGCTCCGCGTCTTCGATCTCGACCGCTCGCTCGATTTCTACGTCAACAAGCTAGGCATGAAGCTGATCCGCAAGACCGAGCGGCCGGACCAGCGCTATTCGCTGGCCTTCGTCGGCTACGGCGGTGAGGACGAAGCGACGGTGCTTGAGCTTACCTACAACTGGGATCAGAAGGAGCCTTACAATCTGGGCGCGGCCTACGGCCACATCGCCATCGCGGTCGCCGATGCAAAACGCGCCTGCGATGCACTCGGCAAGGCCGGCGTCAAGATCACGCGGCCGGCCGGACCGGTGAAGGGCGGGACGACCGTGATCGCCTTCGTCGAGGATCCCGACGGCTACAAGATCGAGCTGATCGAACGGGCCTAGCTCTCGGCCGCGATTACTTCCGCTTGTCGACTGGTACGTAATCGCGCCGCGGAGCGCCGGTATAGAGCTGGCGTGGCCGGCCGATTTTCTGGTCGGGGTCCTCGATCATCTCGTTCCACTGCGCCACCCAGCCAACGGTGCGCGCGATGGCGAACAAAACGGTGAACATCGAAGTCGGGAAGCCCATCGCCTTGAGGATGATGCCGGAATAGAAGTCAACGTTGGGATAGAGCTTGCGCTCGATGAAATAGTCGTCGCTGAGCGCGATGCGTTCCAATTCCATGGCGAGCGCCAGGATCGGATCGTCGTGCACGCCGAGCTCATCGAGAACTTCGCGGCAGGTCCGCTGCATCACCTTGGCGCGCGGATCGTAGTTCTTGTAGACGCGATGGCCGAAGCCCATCAGGCGGAACGGATCGTCCTTGTCTTTGGCGCGCTTAATGAATTCGGGAATCCGCTTCTTGTCACCGATCTCGTAAAGCATCTTGAGCACGGCTTCGTTGGCGCCGCCATGCGCTGGACCCCACAGCGACGCGATGCCGGCGGCGACGCAAGCGAAGGGATTGGCGCCGGACGAACCAGCAAGCCGCACGGTCGAGGTCGACGCGTTCTGCTCGTGATCCGCGTGCAGGATGAAGATGCGGTCCATCGCTTTTGCCAGAACCGGGCTGATTTTGTATTCCTCGGCCGGCACCGCGAACGCCATGCGCAGGAAGTTCTCGGCATAGGACAGTCGGTTCTGCGGAAAGACGAAAGGCTGGCCGAGCGAATATTTGAACGCCATCGCCGCCATCGTCGGCATTTTGGCGATGAGGCGGTAGGAGGCGACGAGGCGCTGCTGCGGATCGGAGATGTCGGTTGAATCGTGATAGAACGCCGACAGCGCGCCGACCACGCCGCACATCACCGCCATCGGATGCGCATCGCGGCGGAAGCCGCGATAGAAGGTAGTGAGCTGTTCATGCACCATGGTGTGGCGCGTGATGGCGGCGGTGAAGTTGTTCATCTTCGCCGTCGTCGGCAGTTCGCCGTAGAGCAGCAGGTAGGCGGTCTCCATGAAGGTGCTGTGCTCGGCGAGCTCTTCGATTGGATAGCCGCGATAGAGCAGAACGCCCTTGTCGCCATCGATGAAGGTGATCTTGCTTTCGCAGCTGCCGGTCGCGGTATAGCCCGGATCGAAGGTGAAATAATCGAGGCCGGCGTGGAGCTTGCGGATATCCACGACTTTGTTGCCGAGCGTCGGCGACAGCAGCGGCAGGTCGAGTTGCTTGCCGGTGGAATTGTCGTGCAGCGTCACGCTTTCCTGGCTCGCGACGGCGGCCTTGGATTTGGGCTCGACTGTGACGGCCATCGCGCTTCCCTCTTTTTGGCTTATGTTGCGCCGCAACAATTCGTGACCGGGGCAGCATAGGACGCCCCGCCGGTTTTAGCAATTCGGCTGGGTTTCACCCGGATCGGGGCATGACCGCATCTGCGAGACGGCCGAGCGATTCCGCCCGTCCCAGCACCGCCATGACCTCGAAAATGCCGGGCGACGCTTTGCTGCCGGTGAGCGCCGCGCGGAGCGGCTGGGCTAGGTCACCGAGCTTCAGGTTGGCGGTGCCGCAATAGTCTTTGACGAAGCGTTCGAGGTGCGGCGCATTCCACTGCGGTCCGGCCACCATCCGTTCGAGCGCGTCCTGAAGGTCCTTGAGCCGCGCCCGCGCCGGACCGTCGAGCAGCTTCCCGGCATCGGGCTCGATCGTGATCGGCCGCTGGGCGACATAGAATCGCGCGCGCTCGGCAAGCTCGACCAGCGTCTTGGCGCGCGGCTTGAGTTCAGGCAGGGCATTGCGCAGCCGCTCTTGCGCGGCGGCATCGAGACTGCGGCCGACTTTCGCTTCGACGAAGGGCAGGGCAAGCGCCGCCAATTCGTCGTCCGGCGTTGCGCGGATATAGTGGCCGTTGAGATTGTCGAGCTTGGCGAAATCGAAACGCGCAGCGGCGCGGCCGACGGCGTCGAGATCGAACCATTCGATCGCCTGTTCGGTCGAGATGATCTCGTCGTCGCCATGGCTCCAGCCGAGCCGCAGCAGATAATTCCTCAGCGCCGCCGGCAAGTAACCGAGCTTCTGATATTCCTGTACGCCGAGGGCGCCGTGGCGCTTCGACATCTTGGCGCCGTCCGGCCCATGCAGTAGCGGCACATGGGCGAAACGCGGAATTGCCCAACCCAGCGCCTTATAGATCTGGATCTGGCGAAAGGCGTTGGTCAGGTGGTCGTCGCCGCGGATGACGTGCGTAATCGCCATGTCGTGGTCGTCGACTACCACCGAAAAATTATAGGTCGGCGTGCCGTCGGCGCGCAGGATAATGAGATCGTCGAGCTGCTGGTTCGACACCGTGACCTGGCCCTGCACCAGGTCGTCGACCACCGTATCGCCGTTTTGTTCGGCCCGCAGGCGGATCACCGGCTTAGCGCCGGCTGGCGCAGTCTTCGGGTCGCGGTCGCGCCAGGTGCCGTCGTAGCGCATGCTGCGGCCTTCCTTGAGCGCCTTGAGCCGCATCTGCTCAAGCTCTTCGGGCGTGCAATAGCAGTAATAAGCGTGGCCTTGCGCCAGCAGTTGGCGCGCGACATCGGCGTGACGGGTCTGGTTCTTCGATTGGTAAACGATGTCGCCGTCGCAATCGAGGCCGAGCCATTTGAGGCCATCGATGATCGCCGCCATCGCTTCGGGCGTCGAGCGTGCGCGATCGGTATCCTCGATCCGCAAGCGGAACGTGCCCTTGTGGTGCTTGGCGTAAAGCCAGTTGAACAGGGCGGTGCGCGCGCCGCCGATGTGCAGGAATCCTGTGGGCGAGGGCGCGAAGCGGACGGTGACGGTCATCGCGGCGTCTTTAGCACACCGTTCCGCCGGCTGCATCCGGCTGTATTCATCGCAGATGATGGTCGGGCCAGAGGCGGTGGCGTTCCGGTACCGTTCGGCAGCCGATGCGTTCGCAGGATAGCTGTATCGGCCGCGCTGGCTTAAACTTTTCCCATGGGGGAAGACGGCGCCGAAGCGGCAGCGGTCGCGCGTCCGGCGCCGTGGTACGGCATTGGCGTATGGCTGCATGCGGTCCTCGCCGCCGAGCGGGAACGCTGGCCGCTCTGGTTGCCGGCCTTCATGGGCGCCGGTATCGGCACCTATTTCTGGCTGTCGTTCGAGCCGGCGGCATGGGTCGGCGCGACCCTGCTCGGCGTAGCCATTGTCGTCTTGGGCGCGAGTTGGCGATACGGCGGCTGGCGCTGGCCGGCGGCCGCGGTCATGGCGCTGGCGTTTGGCTTCGCCGCCGCCCAGTTCGAAGCCCATTCGGTCGCGGCACCGGTGCTCGGTCATCGCCTCATCGGCGTGCTCGCGGGCCGCGTTCTGGCGGTCGATCCGTTGCCCGAAGGGTCACGTTTGACGATCGCGCCGACGAGCCTGGGTGATTTGGCGTCGGCGGATTTGCCGGCACGCGTGCGCGTGCGGTTGCGTCACGGTGATGGCGGTGTGATGCCCGGTGACGGCGTCCGCCTGCGTGTTTCACTCGAGCCGCCGCCAGCGCCGGCGATGCCCGGCGCTTATGATTTCCAGCGCCGTGCTTGGTTCGAGCGCTTGGGCGGTGTGGGCTATGCGTTGTCGGCGCCGGAGCGGGTCGAGACGCCGGGGTCGGGTGCGATCGCCGAAGCGATCGAAGCCGTACGTCACGGCGTGACGCGGCGCATCCGCGCGGCGCTGCCGGGTCCCGACGGCGCCATTGCCGCGGCGCTGATCACCGGCGAGACGCATGCGATTCCGCCTGACGATGCGGGTGCATTTCGCGACGCCGGCCTGGCGCACATTCTGGTGATTGCCGGCCTGCACATGGGCATGGTGGCCGGTATCTGCTTCTTCGCGTTGCGTGCACTGTTCGCGCTCATTCCGGCGATCGCCCTCAATCATCCGACCAAGAAATATGCCGCCGCGCTCGCGCTGCTGCTGACGTTTCTCTACATGCTGCTGTCGGGCACGACGGTGTCGTCGCGCCGCGCTTTCGTGATGACGGCATTGGCCCTGGTCGCGGTGCTTCTGGACCGGTTGAGCCTCTCAGCACGCGCGCTGGCGCTCGCCGCGGTTGCGATCATGCTGATGACGCCCGACAGCGCCACCGGGCCGAGTTTTCAGATGTCGTTCGCGGCCGTGGCGGCGCTGGTTGCGTTCTACGAAGCGTGGCGCGCGCGGCTCGCCGCGTGGCATCGCGCGGCCGGCGCGCTCAAACGTCTCGGCCTCTACGCCGTCGGCATTGCATTTACGACCATCGTTACCACCGTCGCGACCGCGCCGTTCACGGTCTACCATTTCAACCGTTTGCCGCTTTATTCGGTCGCCGCCAACGTCGTCGCGGTACCGATCACTGGCTTTTGGGTGATGCCGTGGGCGATCACCGCCTGTTTGCTGATGCCGCTTCACCTCGAAAGCGTCGCGCTCATGCCGATGAGTTGGGGCATCGACGCCATCACCGCGATCGCCAAGGGCGTGACGTCATGGCCAGGCGCGGTGCTGACGCTGCCGAGCATGCCGGCTTGGGGCATCGCCGTCGCCGCAGTAGGCGGCTTGTGGCTCGCGATCTGGCGGCGTCGTTGGCGCTGGTGGGGCGTGTTGCCGCTCGCGTTCGGGGTGCTTTCGGCCGGTTTAGGGCGGCCGCCCGACATTTTGATTTCGGGTGATGCCAAGCTGGTCGCGGTGCGCGCCACGGACGGCACTTACCTGCCGTCGAAAGCCAAGGGCGAGCGCACCACATCGGACAGCTGGACCAAGCGCGCGGCGACGACGATGGGGTCGGCTTGGCCGGATACGGGACCATCGGCCGACGGTTTGCTCGCTTGCAATGCCGGCGCTTGCCGCTATAGCGCCCACGGCGCGGTCGTAACATTGCTGCGCAATCCGGACGCCTTTGACCGCGCGCAATGTCAGGTCGATCTGGTTATCGCGCCGGTGCCGGCGTGGAACGTTTGTCCAGGCGCGCGCATCGTCGATCGCATTGATGCGTACCGCGATGGGGGTTATGCAGTATGGCTCGATGCGGGATCAGTGCGACTGGAAAGCGTGCGCGACTATCAAGGTGCTCGGCTGTGGTCGCCGCGGCGAACCGGCAAGTCTAAATAGACTGCTGAGAATTAACCTTGTCCCGAACGGCTGCGGCGCTATCGTCGGGGTGGGGAAGAAATGAACGACGTCTTGACGCGGAACCTTTCCGATGCCGACGCGCGCGCCTTAGGCGCCGGTGCCGGCCATTACACGGCCTTCGTCGGGCCGCCCGAGCAATACGACCTGATGGGCGCGACGCAATTCCGCTTGCTGACGACGTTGGGCCTGCGCGACGCCCATCGCGTTCTCGATTTCGGTTGCGGCTCGCTGCGCGTCGGGCGGCTGCTGATCCCGTATCTCCAGCGCGGGAATTACCACGGGCTCGAGCCCAACACTTGGCTGATCGAAGACGCGGTCAACCGCCAGATCGGGCGCGACCTCATCGTGCTCAAGGCACCGCATTTTCATGCGTTCGACGATTTCCGCGCCGACCGTTGCGGCGCGGATTTCGATTTCATCGTCGCGCAGTCGATCTTCAGCCATTGCGGCGCCGATCTGTTCGAAACCGCGCTCGGCGGGTTTGCGCGCGCGTTAGCGAGGACCGGGTTGGCGCTCGTGACGATCATCGACCCTGGTAAAGACGGTTTTGCTGAATTCGCTGGTTCCGGCTGGGTCTATCCCGGCTGCGTCGCGCATGCGCCCAATACGGTTGCGGCCATCGTCGCGCGGGCCGGCCTACATGGCCGTCGGTTGCCCTGGTTCCATCCGCGGCAGACGTGGTACGCGCTGGCGCGCGATCCGGCGCGGCTGCCGCCGCCCGAATTCGATCGCCATTTGCGCGGCGCGGTGCTCAACGTGCCGGCGTGGGCGGAAAGCCTCTGAGCGACGCATGACAGGTAAGCCGGCGCCCATACCGCTCACCGATGACGCGCGGGCGCAGCGCAAAGCCGCGGCCGAGCGCCGAACCCTGGTCATGTGGGGCTACGTCACCGGCTTCATAACTTTCATTAGTTACGTCGTCGGTCTCGAGCCGAGTTTCATTCCCCTCGGCTTCGGCGTGCTCGGCTGCATCATCGCGTGGCAATTGAACGCCAAGGGCGAACGCCACGGCCTTTACACCGGCATGATCAACCTGGCCGGTATCTTGATCTGGATAACTTATAACTGGTCCCGCCTGCACGGTTGGATCGGCTGATCCGGCGTTAATACCGCCGCAGCAATCCCACCAGCTTGCCCTGTACCTTGACGCGGTCGGGGCCGAAGATACGCGTCTCGTACGCCTTGTTGGCGGGCTCGAGCGCGATCGACGACTCACCGCGCTTCCGGAGGCGCTTCAACGTCACCTCGTTGTTGTCGACCAGCGCCACGACGATCGAGCCGTTGTCGGCGGTGTCGCAGCGTTGGATCAACACCGTATCGCCATCGCAAATGCCGGCTTCGACCATGCTGTCACCGGCGACTTCGAGTGCGTAATGCTCGCCGAGGCCCAACATGCCGGCAGGGACGCTGATGGTGTTGGCGTTGTCCCGCAGGGCTTCAATCGGTGTGCCGGCGGCGATGCGGCCGTAAAGCGGCAGTTCCTGCGCTTGGCCAGCGTCGTTGACCGCCATACCGGGCAGGGCGGTCTTGAAGTCGCCCTTGATCACGGTGGGTGAGAATTTTGTCGGCCGGCCCTTGGCCGCGGTCTCTTCGGGCAGCTTGACGACTTCGAGCGCGCGCGCGCGGTGCGGCAGCCGACGGATGAAGCCGCGCTCCTCGAGGCCCGAGATCAAACGGTGGATGCCCGATTTCGATTTGAGGCCCAGCGCCTCTTTCATCTCTTCGAACGAGGGCGAGACGCCCGAATCGGAAAGCCGTCGATTGATGTAGAGCAACAGCTCGTGTTGTTTGCGCGTGAGCATGAACGATTCCCCGCAACGGACGGCGCGAACGCCAGTTTAGAACAAAACAACAACTACTGCTGTTCTAGTTTGGTTCCGTCGGCGCTGTCAAGCGGCTTTATCCACAGCCGGTGGATAATTTTTCGATTCGTTTGTCGGTGAAGGGGGTTAGCGAGCGATGGGCGCTCGGTGAGCGCTACTCGATCATTTCGGTCAAATGCCGGCGGCCACCGCGTTCGATCCCAGTAGCACGATTTCGACCATCGCGCCTTTTTGGGCGGCTGGTGCGTTCGGCGGCCGGATGACCAGGCAATCGGCACGCGCCAGGAGCGACATCATCGACGAATCCTGCTTGTCGAAGGGCGTCGTTTCGAGCACGCCGTCGGCGCCGCGCGCGAGCGTCGCGCGGAGATAATCCTGCCGCCGGTCGTTGGCCGGCAGATCCTTCGCCAACCGCGCGCTCGGATGAGCTGCGTCCGGTTCCGAGATGCCTTGCAGCTTTGCAAGAGCGGGTCTGACGAATAAGAGCGCGCAGACAAGCGCCGAGACCGGATT
The DNA here is from genome assembly GCA_035275845.1 of Allostellaceae bacterium. Lineage (GTDB taxonomy): Bacteria > Pseudomonadota > Alphaproteobacteria > ATCC43930 > CGMCC-115725 > REEB95. Next base: position 8,710 of record DATEMD010000176.1, read on the forward strand.
GCCGGGCAGACCGATCATCGGCGTCGCACGATATTTGCCGACCATCAGCGGTTTGCCCGGACGCATTGCTACCGTCCAGAAATCGAGGCTCAGGCCATCCGTGCCCAAGGCGCTGCGGACCAGATCGTGCTCGCCGACCGACGCGCCGCCGGTGGTCAGCAGGAGGTCGGCGCCGGTCGCACCGTCGGCGATGGCGCGCAGCGCGTCGGCCTTGTCTGGCGCGATCGGCAACTGCACCGGCACACCGCCTTCGCCACTGACGAACGCTGCGAGCGCGATGCCGTTCGAACTGACGATC
>DATEMD010000177.1:0-2176 GCA_035275845.1 Allostellaceae bacterium
GCCGACCGCACGCTGCCGCCCGGCTATTCCGTCGATTACGCGGGCACGTCGCGGCAATACATCCAGGAAACCGGCGGCTTCGTCGTCACCTTCGGCTTCGCGTTGATCATTATCTTCCTGGCGTTGGCGGCGCTGTTCGAAAGCTTCCGCGACCCGTTCATCATCCTGGTCTCGGTGCCGATGTCGATCGCCGGCGCGCTGATCTTCATCAGCACCGGCGTCGGCGGCGCAACGCTCAACATCTATACCGAGGTGGGTCTCGTTACGCTGATGGGACTGATCAGCAAGCACGGCATCCTGATTGTCGACTTCGCCAACGTGCTGCAGAAGCAGGGCAACTCGAAGCGCGAAGCGATCGAGCAAGCTGCCGGCATCCGGCTGCGGCCGATCTTGATGACCACGGCGGCGATGGTGCTGGGCGTGGCGCCGCTAATCTTCGCCAGCGGCGCCGGCGCGGTCTCGCGCTTTCAGATGGGCCTGGTGATCGCGTCAGGCATCGCCATCGGCACGCTGTTCACGCTGTTTGTCGTGCCGGCGGTCTACATGTTGCTCGCCGCCGATCATTCGAAGGCGGCCGAGACCGAAGCGGGCGACGTGCCCGAGCCGGAAGGCGTTTAGCGCCAATCCACTTGAACGCGGACCACAGGACGCGTAACGCTTGAGCGGTGCGGCGCCCAGGCCGCCGAGGGGGTTCGATGAATCAGGCGATCGTTGCCGGCCGCGATCCGGCGCAAGGCCGCACCGCCACCATCGTCTATGTTCTCTATCTCGTCGGCCTGATCATTCAGGTCACGCACCTGATCGGCGTGATCGTCGCTTATATCTATCGCAACGACGGGCCCGATTGGGTGCGGACGCACTATCGTTTCCAGATCCGCACGTTCTGGATCGGTTTGCTCTATGGCGTGATCGGATTCGTCACGCTGCACGTCCTGATCGGCGGACTGATCCTGTTCCTGACGCTGATCTGGTTCATCGTCCGTTGCGTCAAGGGACTAAGGTTTGCCGGCCGCGCTGCGCCTTATGACAACGTCACCAGTTGGCTGTGGTAACCGGCTGAGCTAGGCGCCGGTGTCGACCGGCGTGTCGCCGGGCAGGCCCCATTCCGACCACGAGCCGTCGTAGACCGCGGGTTCCGGCCAGCCGAGCAGAACCATGCCGAAGGCGAGTGCCGAGGCGGTCACGCCCGAGCCGCACGTTGTCGCGGTCGGTTTCGCGGGATCGAGGCCGGCAGCGCGGAATTTGGCAGCCAGCGCGTCCGGCGGCAGCACGGTGCGTGTCGCTTTGTCGATGAGCTGGTCCGACGGCAGGGAAAAACTTCCCGGGATGTGGCCGCCGCGCAGGCCGGCGCGCGGTTCGGAAGCTTCGCCGCTAAATCGCCCGGCGCTACGCGCGTCGATCACCTGTTCGCGGTGCGATTTGAGGTTCGCCAGCATCTGCGCCTTGTCGCGCACGCGGCTTTTGTCGAGCTTGGCGTCGAATGTCGCCGGCGGGAATTTCGGGATTTCCGTCGTCACCGGACGATTTTCGGCCAACCATTTGGGCAAGCCGCCGTTGAGGACCGCGACGTCCGTGTGGCCGAAGACGCGTAGCGTCCACCACACGCGCGGCGCCGACGTCAGGCCGAACGCGTCGTAGACCACCACCTTGTGATCGCTGCCGATACCGAGCTTGCTCATCGCCGCGGCGAAAGCCTTTTCGTCCGGCAGCATGTGGGGCAGGGGATTGGCGGTGTCGCGGATTTCCTCGATGTCGAAGAAGATCGCGCCGGGAATGTGCTGCCGCGCATAAAGCTCCGGCCCGCTCGGGCTGACGCCGGGCAACGTGAAGCTGCCGTCAAGAATACGCAGTTTCGGATCGTTCAAATGCGCCGCGAGCCACGCGGTCTCGACCAGCGCTTCGGGATGGCCATAGGCGGCGGCCACCTTATTCCTCCGGAATCCAACTCGGCAGCGGCAGGTTTTTTTCGCGCAGGAATTTCGGATTGAACAGTTTCGACTGATAGCGCGTGCCGTAATCGGCCAGGATGGTGACAATGGTATGGCCGGGCCCGAGTTCCTTCGCCGCCTTGATGGCGCCGACAATGTTGATGCCAGACGAGCCGCCCAGGATCAGCCCTTCGTCGGTGACCAGATCGAACAGCACCGGCAGCATCTCCTCGTCGGTCACCTGGAAC
>DATEMD010000178.1:0-3259 GCA_035275845.1 Allostellaceae bacterium
GCGTCGTGGACATGTTGGATGCGCTCGAGATCGGCGGCGCTGTTGCGGCGGCCTTCCTTGGCGAGATCGGCCTTGTAGACGTCGATGATGGCTTCGGGATTGGCCGGCCGGTCGACCAGGCTGATCTCGGTCAGCTCGAGACCGGTGATGACGCGGTGATCGGCGGGATCGCGCGCGGTGACGCGGCCGCCGATGGAAAAGCCCTTGTAGACGCCCTGCTTCACCTTCTCCCAGGCGTCGTCGTCAACCACCTTGGCGGCGATGTGCAGGCCGTGCGCGTCGACGCCGGCCTCCTGCGCGACGCCGACGGCCGATGGCTGATGCATCTCGCGCACGTTGGCGAAACGCATGTAGCTCGGCAGCGCGGCTTCGACCGCCTCGCGCTTGACGATTTCGCCCTGGCTGTCGAGCGCCGGCGTCGAGGCGTAGCCGATGGCGAGGCGCTTTTCCTCGTCGCATTTTTCGAGGGGCACAAAAATTCGCATGGGTTTTCTCCGCAAATAAAAAGGGCGCCCGAAGGCGCCCTGGGGTTGGATCGGATCGCCGGCCGACGATTCAGGCGGGGCTTCCGCCCTCGTCGGACGTCCAGCCGAGACGATCCTTCAGATCGGCAAAGCACGCTTGGCACACCCAGGCATAGCGGGCGCCGTGCTTGTAGTCGGCGCCGGTGGCGTAGCCGACATGCTGAATGTCCGGCGCCGCGAACTCGGCAAATTTCGCGCCGCAGGCGGCGCAGTGGTCGTGATCCCAGGTTTCGCTCCACCGCTGGTAGGGCTGGCGGTGCAATTTGAGTCCGGCGAGATGGCGCGCGCTGCGCAAACGCCAATCGTCGCCGGATGGCTGGTCTTTCGGCCGCGTATCAATCGCCATGGGCTGCCTGCTTACTTGGTCGGTTGCGATTTGGAAATGAAACGACCGTCGGGATACCAGCGGTAGGTCTTTCCATCCGGCGCCTGGTAATCCCAGTGCGGCTCCACCCCCGCCGGATGATCGAGGTCGGGCCGCAACTGCTGATTGGTTTGCTCATTGTACCAACTGCCCTCACGACTTCCAGGCGTTGGATTCTTACCTCTCCATTCGAATCCCGGCCCCGGCGGTTTGGTTGGATCGGTCGGATATTCGGGAAGCGGCGGCGGCAGCTCGACCGGCGGCTCATCGAGGAAAAGCGGCGCCCGGCCAAACAGAATCTCTTGCGCCGTTTGTGCATGCGGCTGCGTGTTAGCAGAATCGGACGAGCCGTCGGCCGCCGGCGCGAACTGACCGCCTTGCGGGCCGGGGCCGTAGTGGTTTGGGTTGAAACGCACGAGCCGCTCTTGGCTTCGCACGTCGGGTGCTACGCCATCCGGCATCGGATCGAGGCCCAATTCCGCGCGCACCTCGTTGACCGACTTGATGCCGGCCTTGACGTAATCGACCGCGATCGATGCGACCTTGGCCGGATCGCTCGGCGCGTCGTCGCTCCAGACGAATTCGAGATCGCTTGCTTCGAACTCGCGCGCGATGACGCGGTCGCAAAGCTGCTTCACCCAATTCTTCAACGGCAGCAAGCCTTCGGCGAGCGCGGTGTTTTGTGCCGTCTCGGCGGTGGCGCGATTGAGCTGTTGGACAAAAGGCTGCGGCGACACCGAGAAGGCGTAGCAGACGATCCGCGCCAGCCATTCGTCGAACGGGTCCTTGAGCGCCGGCTCGCGTGTCGGAATGAAGGTCTTGGCGACACCGCCGGGCACGAACTTGGCGTGCCGGCGCGCCGCCGTGTTGCCTTCGTGCAGACTGTCCCAATAGCCCTGGAACTGGCGGATCTGATCCGGCGTCCAGGTGTCGGGCACGCCGATCAGCGCCTCGGGAATATTGCCTTCGGTGTAATACTGCAGCTGCCAGACCTGCCGGCGCAGCGCGATGTTGACCGCCATCTGCACCTGCTCGACGGGACCGAAGCCGTACACCTTGTGCACGCGCGGATTTCGCGGCAGATACCAAAGCTCGTCGGCGGTGTAGTCGACCGCCGGCAGGCCCTTGAGAACCTGTTGATAGGCGGGCGCGGGCGGCGCCGGCGTGCGGCCCCAATCGTCGATGACGCGCTTGACGGTGGCGCCGTCCAAGGGCTCGAGCGCGCAGAGTTTGCCGTCGCGCGAACGGCGGAGATAAAGCGCCGGCGCGTCGATCACCAGCAAATCTTCCAGCACCAGACGGAGCCACGTCCCCCACGGATGGACGCCGTCGGGACAGGCGAACAGCGCGGATATGACGCCGATGCGCGGATCGGATTTCGCGCCGCCGGGCTGGCGCGCGCGGATCGACCACGACAGACGCTCGATCTGGTCCTTCCGGCTTTCGATGACGAGCCGGATGAGATCGTAGGAATCCGCCAGCGCGCGCAATTCCGCGAAGCTCGTGCCTTCGTAGGCGCGCGGCCGGGTGACGAGGTTGTAGCCCGACGGAAAGTCGAACTGCCGGCCCGCCACCGCAGCCGGCGCGTTAGGCGCCGGTGCATTCAGAGGGCCGAACCAGCCGCCGGCGTCGCCGCTGACGACATAGCCGAGCGCGCGCGCCGCGCGGGCGACGAGGCCTTCGGCAATCGGCATGGCGGTGGGTTGAATGTCGGTCATGGGTTGAAAAGGAGGTGGTGGTTGGCTCTATACTTTCCGCGCAACTGGGGGGCTTGCATGCGGGGGAAACTGTTCACGGTCGCGTTGTCGTTCGGCCTGGTGCTGGCGACATCGGCGCTGGCGCAGAAGAACGACGACAACTGGCACCAATGCGCCAGCAACACCGCCGCGCCCGATGTGAAGATCGCCGCTTGCACGTCGGTCATCCAGGCAGGCGGCGGGACCAATAAGAATCGCAACGCCGCGCTCTACAACCGCGGCGGCGCCTATTCGGCGAAAGGCGACTACGAGCACGCCATCGCCGATTTCTCGGACGCGCTTAAGCTCAATCCCAACGACGGCATCAGTTATGTCGGCCGCGGCAACGCCTACCTCCAGAACGGCGATTTCGACCATGCCGACACCGATTTCGACGCCGCTATCCGGCTGCACACGCAACCGGCGGTCGCGTATTCGGGCAAGGGCATGATCGACTTCGTGAACGACCGGTACGAGCGCGCGATCGAAGATTTCGGCAAAACCATCAGCCTCGATCCGCACGAATCCGAGGGCTTCACCATGCGCTGTCTCGTGCGCGCCATCGTCGGCAAGCTGCAAGAGGCGCTCGCCGACTGCAACCAAGCGATCAAGCTCAATCCCAACGACGTCGAGGC
>DATEMD010000179.1:0-2258 GCA_035275845.1 Allostellaceae bacterium
TGTTCTCGTCATCATCGTCCTGTTGTTCGGGGCCGGCAAACTGCCGCGGGTCATGGGCGACTTCGCCAAGGGCATCAAGGCCTTCAAGGCGGGCATGCGCGAAGGCGACGAAACCGAGGACAAGCCGCAACAGCAGGTGCAGCCGCCTGCCCCGTCCGCCGGCGACCGGCCGGCGCACGACCGCAGCTGAACACCGCGAGCGGCGCCACCAAGGGTATGAGCGAACAACGGTTTCCGCCGCTCGCTGAGAGCGCGATGACGGCTGAGCAGAAGCGCGTCGCGACGTCGATCGCCGAGAGCCGCAAGATGCTGCGCGGTCCGTTCCACATGCTGCTGCGGCATCCGGCGCTCGGCGACCGCGTGCAGAATGTCGGCCGCTATCTGCGTTTCGAAAACACGCTGCCCAACGCCGTCAAGGAGCTGGTGATCCTGGTCACCGCGCGCCACTGGGGCGCGCAGTTCGAATGGGCGGTGCATCGCGACTTCGCGCTCGAGGCCGGATTGCCAACGGCCGTTTGCGACGCGGTCAGCCGCGGCGAGACGCCGACGGGCCTGACGCCGGAGCAGCAGGTCGCCTACGATTTCGCCAGCGAGCTGCTCGCCACCAAAGCCGTGAGCGATCCGGTTTTCGCCCGCGCCAAACAAACCTTCGGCGACACCGGCGTGGTCGAGCTCACGGTCTGTGTCGGCTACTACGGTTTGATCGGTCTCGTCCTCAACACCGATCGCACGCCGCTGCCGCCGGGCGCCGCGCCGCTACCGCCGCGCGCTTCCTGACGCACGCGGGCCTCCCGCGATGCGGGTCGACGATTTCGATTTTCCACTGCCGCGCCGCCTGATCGCCGCGCATCCGATCGAACCGCGCGACGCTGCGCGCCTGCTCGTCGTCGGCCAAGAATTCGCCGACAAGCAGGTGCGCGATCTGCCCGCCTTGTTGAAACGCGGGGACGTGCTGGTGGTCAACGATACGCGCGTGATTCCGACGCGGCTTTTTGGCCGGCGCGGCCAAGCCGCGATCGAGGCGACGCTCCACCGTCGCGAGACACCGGCGCGTTGGCGCGCCTTCGTCAAGAATGCGCGCCGGCTGAAAGTCGGCGATCGCGTCGAATTCGCCGCGGATTTTTCCGCCGTCGTCGCGGCGCGCCACGCCGAAGGCGATCTCAGCCTCGAATTCGATTGCGCCGGTAGCGACCTGCGCGCGGCGCTCGAACGCTATGGCGCCATGCCGCTGCCGCCTTATATCAAGCGGCCGCGCGGTGGCGATGCGCACGACCGCGCCGACTATCAGACGATTTTCGCGGCGCGCGAAGGTGCGGTGGCAGCGCCGACCGCCGGGCTGCATTTCACGCCGGCGCTGCTCGACGCGCTCGATCGCGCCGGCATCGCGCGGGTGACCGTGACCTTGCACGTCGGAGCCGGTACCTTCCTGCCGGTCAAAGTGGCCGACACGGTGGATCACGTGATGCACGGGGAATGGGGGACGGTCGGCGCCGACGCGGCGGCGCAACTCAACGCCGCGCGGACGGAGGGTCGGCGCATCGTCGCCGTCGGCACAACCGCAGTGCGGCTGCTCGAAAGCGCCGCCGCAGCCGACGGCACGGTGAAGCCCTTCGAAGGCGACACTGCGCTTTTCATCACGCCCGGCTATCGCTTCCGCGCGGTCGACGTCCTGTTCACCAACTTCCACTTGCCGCGTTCGACCTTGTTCATGCTGGTGTCGGCATTCGCCGGCCTTGAGCGCATGAAGCGCGCTTACGCCCATGCGGTCGAAGCGGGCTATCGCTTCTTCTCGTACGGCGACGCCTGCCTGTTGCTGCCGGAGCAGCCATGAGCCTCGGCTTTGCGATAACGGCACGCGACGGCGCGGCGCGGCGCGGGCGCCTTAGCACGGCGCATGGCGACGTCGAGACGCCGGCCTTCATGCCCGTCGGCACGGCGGCAACCGTCAAGGCAATGCGGCCCGAAGACGTGGCGCAGGCCGGCTTTGCGATGATCCTCGCCAACACCTATCACCTGATGCTGCGGCCGGGCGCGGAGCGCGTCGCCGCGCTCGGCGGCTTGCACCAATTCATGCATTGGCCGGGACCGATCCTCACCGATTCGGGCGGCTTCCAGGTGCTGTCGCTCGCCAAGCTGCGCAAACTTTCCGAGGACGGCGTCGTGTTCCAGTCGCATCTCGATGGCAGCCGTCACCAGCTCACGCCCGAGCGCGCGATCGAGATTCAGCGGTTGCTCGACGCGGACATCACCATGGTGCT
>DATEMD010000180.1:0-5158 GCA_035275845.1 Allostellaceae bacterium
GCACCTGGAGCAGTACGTTGAAGACGTCAGGATGCGCCTTTTCGACCTCGTCGAACAGGATCACCTGATAAGGCCGCCGCCGCACCGCTTCGGTGAGCGCGCCGCCCTCTTCGTAGCCGACATAGCCCGGCGGTGCGCCGATCAGCCGCGCGACCGCGTGCTTTTCCATGTATTCCGACATGTCGATGCGCAGCACCGCCTGATCGCTGTCGAACAGGAATTCGGCGAGCGCCTTGGCGAGCTCGGTCTTGCCAACGCCGGTCGGACCGAGGAACAGGAACGAGCCGATCGGCCGGTTCGGGTCCTGCAAGCCGGCGCGGGCGCGGCGGATCGCATTCGAAACGGCGACCACGGCCTCATCCTGACCGACGACGCGATGCCGGAGGTTGTCTTCCATCTGCAGCAGCTTTTCGCGCTGGCCCTCAAGCATTTTATCAACGGGTATGCCAGTCCAGCGCGACACTACGGCGGCGATGTGCTGCTCGGTCACCGCTTCGTCGATCATGCGGTTGCCTTCGGCCGCCTCGGCTGCCTTGAGCTTCTTTTCGAGATCGGGAATGACCGCGTAGGTCAACTCGCCGGCGCGAGTGAAATCACCCTTGCGCTGCGCCTGTTCGAGCTCAAGGCGTGCTTTGTCGATCTGTTCCTTGAGCTTCTGCGCGCCGGCCATCTGCTCCTTCTCGGCGCGCCACCGCGAAGTCAGGTCGGCCGACTGCTTTTCGAGCCCGGTCAACTCGCCTTCGAGCTTTTTGAGCCGATCTTTCGACGCCGGATCGGTTTCCTTCTTCAGCGCGGCGCGCTCAATCTTGAGCTGGACGATGCGGCGGTCGAGCTCGTCGATCGCCTCGGGCTTGGACTCGGCCTCCATGCGCAAACGCGACGCCGCCTCGTCCATCAGGTCGATCGCCTTGTCGGGCAGGAAGCGGTCGGTGATGTAGCGGTTCGACAGCGTCGCCGCGGCGACGATCGCGCCGTCGGTGATGCGGACGCCATGATGCAGCTCGTACTTCTCCTTGATGCCGCGGAGGATCGAGATCGTGTCCGGGACCGACGGCTCGTTGACGAAGACGGGCTGGAAGCGCCGCGCCAGCGCGGCGTCCTTTTCAATGTGCTTGCGGTATTCGTCGAGCGTGGTGGCGCCGACGCAATGCAGCTCGCCGCGCGCCAGCGCCGGCTTGAGCATATTGGACGCGTCCATCGCGCCCTCGGCCTTGCCGGCGCCGACCAGGGTGTGGAGTTCGTCGATGAAGACGATGATCTCGCCAGCGCTCGCAGTGATTTCGGCAAGCACGGCCTTGAGCCGTTCCTCGAATTCGCCGCGGAACTTGGCGCCGGCGACGAGCGCACCGAGATCGAGCGCCAGCAGGCGCTTGTCCTTCAGGCTTTCGGGCACGTCGCCGTGCAGGATGCGGAGCGCCAGACCTTCGACGATCGCCGTCTTGCCGACGCCGGGCTCGCCGATCAGCACCGGATTGTTCTTGGTGCGGCGCGACAGCACCTGGATGGTGCGGCGAATTTCCTCGTCGCGGCCGATGACCGGATCGAGCTTGCCGTCGCGCGCGGCCGCGGTCAGGTCGCGAGCGTATTTCTTGAGCGCGTCGTAGCTCTCCTCGGCGCTCGCGCTGTCGGCGGTGCGGCCTTTGCGGATCTGCTCGATGGCGGCGTTGAGGTTTTGCGCGTTGATGCCGGCGGCGGCCAGCGCCTTGCCGGCATTGGAGTTCCGGTCGAGCGCCAACGCCAGAAGGAGACGCTCGGCAGTGACGAAGCTGTCGCCTGCTTTCGTGGCGATCTTCTCGGCCTCGCCGAAGAGCCGCGCCAAGTCCTGCGACAGGAACGTCTGGCCGGCGCCGGCGCCTTGCACGCTCGGCAATTTGGCGAGCGCCGCTTCGGTTGCCGCCAACGCGCGCGCCGGATCGCCGCCGCCGGCGCGGATCAGGTTAGCCGCGAGGCCTTCCTTGTCGTCGAGCAACACCTTGAGCAGGTGCTCGGGAACGATTTGCTGATGGCCGGAACGCTGCGCCAGCGTCTGCGCCGCCTGGACGAAGCCCTTGGAGCGCTCCGTGTATTTCTCGAAGTCCATGGGACCCCCTTCGTGACCGACGCAACCGCCCTTCTTGGAAGCAGCGGTTGCACCTTCCGACACAAATATGGGGTGATTCCGGCCGCCGACAAGGGCAACCGGGCCGGGTATCCGGCTCGATCAGAGAGACGCGATTCTGCGGTGCCGGTTAGGCACTGTAGTCGGGGTCGGCCGGCGGCATCGGCGGCTGCGCGCCCGATCCGGCCGGCGATGCTGCCGACGGTTGATGCGGCGGCTGGGCCTGGGGCTGCGGCTGCGGCGGTTGCTGATTCGAATGCTGCGGTTGATGCTGTTGCGGCGGCATCGGTTGATGCTGCTGTTGCGGCTGCTGGTACTGCTGCTGGTGCTGTTGCGGCTGTTGGTGCTGGTGCTGGTGTTGCGGCTGGCCTTGCGCCTGTCCCGGCTGACCATGACCGTCCACTTCGTCGCCGCCGGCCATCTCGTTGTCCGCCGGCGTCATCGGACGCTGACCCTGATTATCGAAGCCGCCGTTCGCCTGCATGATGCGATAGTAATGCTCGGCGTGCTGGTAGAGATTTTCCGCCGCGATGCGATCGCCGGCGGAAGCCGCCTCGCGCGCCATCGCGATATAGCGCTCGAACACCTGATAGGCGTTGCCGCGGATCTTCACGGCCGGTCCGCTCGAGTCGAAGCTCTGCATGCGATGCGGCGGGCGCCCGCCGCCCTGCCGGTTCTGGGGGTGGCCGCCCATCATGTTGCGACCGCCACGCCCGCGATTCTTCTGGCCTGGTCTCATGAGTCCCTTGATGTCGAAGTCATCGATAGCAGTTTCACTCGTGCCTTTTCGGCTTCGCCCCGCATCCGAAGCGGTATGACCCAACTACGCGCGGCGCGAATGCCGGCGGTTCATCGAATAAGGGGCGGTTTATGCGCCTGCGGCGCGGAGCACGTAGCTCCTTGGCTTTTGGCGAGGTTACCCTAGACGGGATGACTGCCGAAGCCAACCTGTTTTTTTGGCCGTTAACCGCCGCTTTTCCCTGATTCCACTTGACGAATCGTGACGCACCGTTCGCATCCGGCGAGGTCGCGGCGCACACCGACAACGCGTAAATTGGCCGCCGCTACGATCCGCGTGACTTCGTCCGCCTGACCGGCGCCGAGCTCGAAAAACGCCCAGCCATCGGGCTTCAATGTCCGCCGTACCACCGGCGCGAGCGCGCGGTAGGCCATCAATCCGTCGGCGCCCCCGTCGAGTGCGCGCCGCGGATCGAAACGCACAACGTCCGGCGGCAAAGCGGCAATCTCGCCAGACGGTATATAGGGCGGGTTGGCCAGAATGACATCGGCCGCGCCCAAATTTGCCTCGGCCCAATCGCCGACGACGAACTGCACGCGATCGGCCATACCGAGCGCGGCGGCGTTGCGCGCGGCGGTTACGACCGCGCCCGGCAGAACGTCGACGCCAAGGCCGGTGGCGTTGGGATATTCGCTGAGCAACGCCAACAACAGCGCGCCGGTGCCGGTGCCGAGATCAGCGACGCGCAACGGCGCGGTGCGGTCCGGCAGCGCGGCCAGCGCCGCGTCGATCAGGGTTTCGCTGTCGGGCCGCGGGTCGAGCGTGTCGGGCGAGAGCGCGAAATCGAGACTCCAGAACTCGCGCGCGCCGCGAATTCGCGAATAGGGCTCGTGCGCGACGCGGCGGCGGACATAGTCGGCCAGCCGCGCGTCGTCGGCCACCGCCAATGCGTGCAGCAATCGCGCCTCGTGCCGCGGATTGGCGATGCCAGCAGCGGCAAGCTGCCGCGCCGTCGCCGCGATGTCGTTGTCGACGATGATCGTCATTCGGCCTCCGCCAGCTTGGCGGCGCGATCCTCGGCCAGTAGCGCGTCGACGAATTCGTCGAGCGCCTCGCCCTCCAACACTTGCGCGATCTTATAGAGCGTGAGGTTGATGCGATGGTCGGTGACGCGGCCTTGCGGAAAATTGTAGGTGCGGATGCGTTCGGAGCGATCGCCGGTGCCGACCTGGCTCTTGCGCGAAGCGGCGCGCTCGGCCTCGCGCGCCTGGCGCTCACGCTCATAGAGCCGCGCGCGCAACACTTTCATCGCCTTGGCCTTGTTCTTGTGCTGCGATTTCTCGTCCTGCTGCGAGACGACGAGACCGGTCGGAATGTGGGTGATGCGCACCGCGCTGTCGGTGGTGTTGACGGACTGACCACCCGGTCCCGACGAACGGAACACGTCGATGCGCAGATCCTTGTCGTCGATCTTGACGTCGACTTCCTCGGCTTCGGGCAGCACGGCGATGGTCGCGGCCGACGTGTGGATACGGCCGGAACCTTCGGTCGCCGGCACGCGCTGGACACGGTGAACGCCCGATTCGAATTTGAGGCGCGCAAACACGCCGCGGCCGCTGATCGACGCGATACCTTCCTTGAGGCCGCCGAGACCGGTTTCCGACAGGTCGAGCAGTTCGACACGCCAGCCTTTGAGCGCGGCATAGCGTTGATACATGCGGAAAAGCTCGGCGGCGAACAACGCCGCCTCTTCGCCGCCGGTGCCGGCGCGAACTTCGAGAATGGCGTTTTTCTCGTCGGCTTCGTCCTTGGGCAGGAGCAGCGTCTTGACCTGCTCCTCGAGAGCCGGGAGTCGCTTTTTGACTGAATCGAGCTCGGCCTCGGCGAGCTTCTTCATCTCGGCGTCGCCGCCACCGGCCAATTCCTCGAGCGATTGCTGCTCGGCCTCGATCTGGCGCAACGCCGTGATCGCTTCGACGATGGCTGTCAGCTCGCTGTATTCCTTGGCGAGTTTGGCGAACTCGCCGGTGCGCGCCGGATCGGCCATGGCGGCGTTCAATTCGGCGTGGCGCGCCACCAGGCGATCGAGCTTGGCGTCGAACGGAGTCTTGTCTGCCATCTCAACCCCGGAAGGCCGCCAGGCGATCCTTGAGCGCACTCAGCGGCACGCCGGTCTGCGTGCCGGCGTCGAGGTCGCGAACGGCGGCCTCGCCGCGTTTCAATTCGTCCTCGCCGAGGATCACCGCTACGCGCGCGTTCGCCTTGTTGGCGCGTTGCAGGTGTTTCTTCATGTTGCCGGAATAGGAAAGTTCGACCGTGAA
>DATEMD010000181.1:0-2138 GCA_035275845.1 Allostellaceae bacterium
CGCGCGCGGCGGCAAGGGTGGCTTCGGCAACGCCCATTTCAAGAGTTCGACCAACCGTGCGCCGCGCCATGCCAATCCCGGCCAGCCCGGCGAGGAACTCACGATCCGGCTGCGCCTCAAGCTGATTGCCGATGCCGGCATCGTCGGGCTGCCTAACGCGGGCAAATCGACCTTCCTGGCGGCGACGAGCGCAGCCAAGCCGAAGATCGCCGACTACCCATTCACGACGCTGCATCCCCAGCTCGGCGTGGTCGAGATCGACGGCCGCGAGTTCGTGCTCGCCGATATTCCGGGCCTGATCGAGGGCGCACACGAAGGCACGGGGCTGGGCGACCGTTTTCTCGGCCACGTCGAGCGCTGCCGCGTGCTCCTGCATCTCGTCGACGGCACAACCGAGCACGCCGGGGTCGCCTACAAGACCGTGCGCGCGGAGCTCAAAGCCTATGGCCACGGACTCGGCGAGAAACCCGAGGTGGTGGCGCTCAACAAGGCCGATGCGCTGACGCCGGAGCAACTGAAACAACAGACTGCGCGGCTCGCGCGCGCCGCCAAAAAGACGCCGCTCGTCGTTTCAGCGGCGACCGGCGCGGGCGTGCCCGTCGTGTTGCGCGCGCTGTTGAAGGTGATCGACCAAACGCGGCACGAGGAACGGCCAAGTGTCGCCGCCAAAGCGTGGCATCCGCAGGGGTGACCGTTACGCCTTGGCGGAGACCTGAAAGCGCATGCTAAACAACGTATAGGCGCGACAATGGTTGTCGCGTGCCGCCGGTCAGCCGCAAGCTTTCCACATGTCCCGCGCCCTCTCCGACTTCCGCCGCATGGTGATAAAGGTCGGCTCCTCGCTCCTGGTCGACAGCGACGGCGGGCGATTGCATGACGCCTGGCTCTTGTCGCTTGCCGAGGACATTGCCAAGTTGCACCGCGATAAGCGCGACGTGCTCGTGGTTTCCTCCGGCGCCATCGCGCTTGGCCGCGCGGTGCTGAAGCTGCCGGCGGGACCGCTCAAGCTCGAAGATAGTCAGGCCGCCGCCGCCGTCGGCCAGATCGCGCTGGCGCGCACCTGGTCGGAGGTGCTTGGCCGCCACGGCATCACCGCCGGGCAGGTGCTGGTCACGCTGCAGGACACCGAGGAGCGCCGACGCTATCTCAATGCGCGCTCCACGATCGGCAAACTGCTGGAGTTGCGGTCGGTGCCGGTGATCAACGAGAACGACACGGTCGCGACCAACGAAATCCGCTACGGCGACAATGACAGGCTGGCCGCGCGCGTCGCCACCATGGCGAGCGCGGATCTACTGGTGCTGCTCTCGGACGTCGATGGGCTCTATGACGCGCCACCAGCTGGCAATGCCAAGGCCAAGCTGGTGCCGCTGGTGGAACGCATCACGCCCGCGATCGAGGCGATGGCGGGCGCGGCCGGCTCGGAACTCTCCCGCGGCGGCATGCAGACCAAGATCGAGGCCGGCAAGATCGCCACCCATGGCGGCACGCACATGGTGATTGCCTCCGGCCGCGTCGCACATCCGCTCGAGGCGATCGCCGGCGGCGCGCGCTGCACCTGGTTCCTCACGCCGGCCAATCCCATCACCGCACGCAAGAAATGGATCGCGGGCTCGCTCGAGCCCAGGGGCGTCTTGACCATCGATGCCGGCGCGGTTGCGGCGTTGCGCAACGGCAGGAGCCTCCTGCCCGCCGGCGTCATCCACGTCGAGGGCACTTTCGCGCGCGGCGATGCCGTCGTTATTCGCGGGCCCGACGGCGCCGAGGTCGGCCGCGGCCTCGTCGCCTACGACGCCGAGGACGCCGCCAAGATCAAAGGTCGCTCGTCGGCCGACATTCTCTCAATCCTCGGATTCGGCGGCCGCGCCGAGATGGTGCACCGGGATGATCTGGTGGTGGGCCGGGCTTAGCGCCCAAGCAAGCGCCAGCTATCACGCCGCCGAGATCATGCCTCGATTCTGCGCGCGGCCGGGGCGGCCAAGGATCCGGATAAAGAAAACGCGCCGGGTTTCGTCCCGAAGGGAGAGGTCCGCCAACCCGGCGCCGACGCCAGCCCGCACGGGGTAACGCGCCAACGCATTCAACCGCAAGCGGCGCGGCCGAGTTCCATGGCCGTTGTCGTTTTCCACAACCGCCCA
>DATEMD010000182.1:0-15248 GCA_035275845.1 Allostellaceae bacterium
TGCAGCAGCCCGTTATCGAGGCTCGCACCGGCCACTTTGATGTGGTCGGCGAGCTGGAAGCGGCGCTCGAACGCCCGGCTGGCGATGCCGCGGTGGAGATAGCTGGTGCTGGCTTCGTCCTTCTTGGACTTGCCAGTCACCAGGAGCTCGTTCTCCTTGACGGTGACATCGAGCTCGTCGGACGCGAAGCCCGCAACCGCCACGGTCAGGCGATAGGCGTTCTCGCCGGTGCTCTCGATGTTATAGGGCGGGTAGGCCGAGCCGTCGAAACGGGTCGCCGTATCGGCCAGCCGCAGCAAGCGGTCGAAGCCGATGGTCGAGCGAAACAAGGGCGCGAAATCGAACGTATCCATGATCCACAACCTCCATTGAGCAAAGTGGGTTTTGCGCGCCCGCCCGAATGGCCGGGCGCCCAGCGTCCGGACCCGCGAAGGCCCCGGACAAACGCTCAGATGGGATCGGGAATGCGCCCCGTCAAGGGACGTGGCGGGCTACTTTTTGACGCCCAGGCCCTTGAAACGCTTGTTGAATCGGGCGAGCTGGCCGCCCGTATCGAGAAGCTTCTGCTGGCCGCCGGTCCACGCCGGATGCGAACGCGAGTCGATTTCGAGGTGGAGCGTATCGCCCGCCTTACCGTAGGTCGACCGGGTCTTGTAGGTCGTGCCGTCGGTCATGACGACCGTGATCTCGTGATAATCCGGGTGGATTCCGTCTTTCATGGGTATCGCTCCAGGGAGGCGCGCTTTATAGCGGCCGCGCCCGACTCATGCAACCGCTTCGCGATTAACGCCCGGCGCAGTACAGCGGCCGCCCGCGGACGCGTCGTTGCGGGGCGTGCTTAACGCTCTGTCAGCTTGAGCTCGATACGCCGGTTCTGGCGGTAATCCGCGTCGGTATTGCCGTTGGCGATCGGCGTGTATTGGCCAAAACCTGCCGCCACCAGGCGATTGGGCGGAATACCCTGGTCGATCAGGAACTGCACCACCGACTGGGCGCGCGCCGACGACAGCTCCCAGTTCGACGGGAACGCGGCGGTGTGGATCGGCCGCGCGTCCGTATGACCGTCGATCTCGAGCACCCAATCGATGGTGGTCGGGATTTCGCCGGACAGTTGTTTCAGCGCCTGCGCCACCGAGGTGAGTTGAGTCTGGGCGGCCGGCGTCAACTCGGCGCTGCCGGAATCGAACAGCACGTCGGACTGGAACACGAAGCGATCGCCGACGACGCGAATGTCCTTGCGGCTGGCCAGGATCGCACTCAGGCGGCCGAAGAATTCCGAGCGGAACTTCGCCAGCTCGGCGACTTTCGTTGCCAGCGCCTGATTGAGCCGGCTGCCGAGATCGGTGATCTGCACTTGTTGCTGCTTGTTTTTCGCTTCTGATGCGTCGAGCGCGGCGGCGATTTGCGCCAGCTGTTGGCGCAGGGCGAGCAGCTGCTGGTTGATCTGATCGACCGTGCTCTGTGCCTTGCCGAGATCCTCGGTCTTCTGCGCCAGCTGTTGTTGTGTGCCGGTCAACTGCGTGCCGAGCGCACCGACCTTGGCTTCAGCCGCGTTCTTCGCCGTCGTCGTCGATTGCAGCTCGCTGTTGAGTTTCGACAGGTTGAGTTTCAGGGTCGCGTTGTCGCTCTTTTGCAGCGACAGGATATCGCTCAACTCGTTCATCTGCCGAGTCAACTGCGCTAGCGCGGCATCGCGGTTCGACAACGCGCCCGTGAGATAGAACTGGCCGGCGGTGAACACCAGCAGCACGAAAATGATCACCATGACGAGCTGCGTCAGGGCGTCGACGAAGCCCGGCCAGATGTTGATCGTCGACCGGCGCTGGCGGCGGGAATAGAGCGGCATGCGGGCCTAGCGCGTGCGCTCGGGTTCCTGGCGGAGCGCCGCGATGGTGCGCGCCACCAGCCGCAGCTCGTTGCGGATCTCCTGCACGGCCTCGGTGCGGCCCTGCGACACGTCTTCGGTAAGACGGGCGAGATGCACTTCGATAGCACGGAGATGCGCGCGGCTTTCGTCGTTGAGCGCACCCGTCGAGCCACCGCCGTTGGCCAGACGTTGCAGCACCGGCTTCATCTCGATCTGCTGCTCGGCAAATTTGAGCATCAGACTTTGCTCCGCGCGCATCTGGTCGGTGAGCCCGGCCAGGCGCTCAGCCAGATTGACAATGTTGGCGTTGGCCGAGATACGGCTCTCCTCGCCCCGGCTGAGCACGCGTTGCAGATTGTCGAGCGTGTCGGCGGTCTGTTCGAGCAGCGCCTGAATATAGGCGGGCGCCGACCCCTCGCCGGCAGCAAACGCGGCCGGCGCGACGTCGAGCCGGGTCTGTGCCGTGAGCCATTCCTCGAGCTCGTTGAAGAACCGGTTCTGCGCCAACCCCGCCTGAAGATCGAGAAAACCGAGCACCAGAGATCCCGCGAGGCCGAACAGTGAGGCGCTGAACGCGGTGCTCATGCCACCGAGCGGCGTCTCGAGCCGCGCCTTGAGATCGGCGAAAGCGCGGACCGGATCGGCGGCGCCGGCCGACAGACCGCCGATCACGCCCTTGACCGACTGGACGGTCTCCAGCAGCCCGTAGAACGTGCCGAGCAGGCCCAAAAAGATAAGTAGGCCAATAAGATAACGCGAGGTTTCGCGGGTCTCGTCAAGCCGCGAACCGATGCTGTCGAGCAGCGTGCGCAAGGCAGTTGCCGACAATGCCAAACGGCCGCGCCCGTCGCCGATCATGCGCGCCAGCGACCCCAGCAACCGGCTCGGCTTGCCGGTCGGTTGACCCTGCGCGGCGCGCGCGAGCCAGCGCGCGTTGCCCGAGAGCTGGACGACCTGATGGAAGATATAGATCACGCCGGCGATCAGGATGCCGACGATGACCCCGTTCACCACAGGATTGCCCATGAAATAGGGATAGAGCGCGGGCGACAGCGCACCAGCGATGAGCGCGATGACGATGACAAAAATCGTCATGCGCGACAGATAGCGGGAGGGGTGGCTCACGGGGGACCTGCCTTCTGCAGAAGGGGGATTGAACGGAACGCGGTCGGCCTAACGGCCGATCGTCACCAAGTCGACGCGATCGGCGGCCCCCCCGTCCATCACCCGATTGCCCAGCGCGCGCACATCGATCTGCGTGCTCGCCACCCCGTGCTGGATCAGATAGGCGCGGACCGCGACTGCCCGCGCCAAAGAAACTCGTCGCGCCTCGATCGCCTGGTCGGCGTCGCCGCTGGCGTAAGCGACAAGCGCGATGCGATCGGTGGGCGCGGCCTTGAGCTTTTGTGCCAAGCCGTCGAGCACGCTCGACGCGGTGCCCTGAAGTTCCGTGGCGCCGGGCGCGAAGCGGATCGCTCGGCTATCCGATTGCGGGACGGCGCGTGGCGCGACCGGCTCCGTCGGCGAGCGTGTGGCTGCCAAGGCGACACCGCCGATCGGCAACAGCGAGGCCAATTCGCTCGTATCGGTGCGCGTTTCAGGCGCGGACGGCGCAGTGGCGACGCGTGGCGGTACCGGTGCGGCCGGCGTCGGCGACGGTGCTGGTCGGGTGGCCGGCGGTGTCAACACGACAGCCTGCTGCGTCGCGCTGTGGACCGGCGGCGGCGTCAGAGGTGCCTCGGGCTGGGCTGCCGCGGGGGTAGCGGCCGCGACCGTTGCGGTTCCCGGACGGCGCAGCACGATGCGCGGCCCGCTGGCCGGATTCAGGGCGGCCAGAGCGCCGTAATCGATGGTCACGTTGCCGTCTTGAAAGACCTCTGCGACCCGCTGAGTCGGATGTGCTTGCGCGACGACGGGCGCCGGACGACGAACCTTCTGCTGTGCGACCACGCGCGAGTGCCGCGGCGTGTTATGGCCGAGCGCGACGCGGTGTGTCGCCGGCTGCGCCGATCCATGCAGCATGAACCGGCTATCCGGAACCTGCGGCGCTGGGCCCAAACGATTGAGCACGCTGTAATCGACGGTCACGCTCGGGCTGGAATAGCTGTAGGCGGACTGGGCATGCGCCGATACGAGCGCGCCACTGCCGACGGACAGCGCAAGCGCACCGACGGCCGCCGTCACGAATTGGCGAGTTGTGCGATGGGTCGTACGTGCCATGGATGGCATCGCCGGGTTACCGTCCCGTCCCCTCGGTCCTTGATCCTTACCCGAAGTTTATCGTAAGCGGCGCTTGGCCGCCACTACCTCATGGAATCAGGGTCGTCCGCCACGAACGCCCCGGCGTAACCGCGCCGTGCCGGATGCGTTCACGCGTACGCAAACCCGCCGGGCACATCTCAGGCGGCAGCGAACAACCGGCGCAGCGCGTCGTGCAATGTCGGATTGGCGGCGAGGACGGAGCCGTTCGTCAGCATGTCCTGGCCGCCGGCCATGTCGCTGACATCACCACCGGCTTCGCGCACCAGCAGCAGGCCCGCGGCAATGTCCCACGGCTTGAGGTCGAATTCCCAGAATCCATCGAAGCGGCCGGCCGCGACGTAAGCCAGATCGAGCGACGCAACGCCCCAGCGACGGACACCGGAGGTGGCGCGCATCACCGGCGCCAACGTTTTCAAATAACGCTCGTGATCGCCGCGGTCGCGAAACGGGATTCCGGTCGCGATCAGCGCGTCAGCCAGATTGCGGCGCGCCGACACGCGCAAACGCCGGTCGTTGACATAGGCGCCGAGACCTTTCTCGGCCCAGAACATTTCGTCCTTGATCGGATCGTAGACGGTCGCGGCAACCAACTTGCCCTCGTGCTCGAGCGCGACCGAGATCGCGAAGTGCGGCAGGCCGTGGAGAAAGTTGGTCGTGCCGTCGAGTGGATCGACGATGAAGCGGTGACTGGCGTCGCGGCCGGGCTGAAACCCGCTTTCTTCCGCGAGAAATCCGTAATTCGGCCGCGCCTTGGCGAGTTCGCGCTTGAGCACCCTTTCGGCCGCGACATCGGCGGCCGAAACGAATTCGCCGGGCCCCTTGACCGAGACTTGGAGCTGTTCGACCTCGCCGAAATCGCGCTTCAGGCCCCGCGCCGCCTTGAGGCAGGCGGCCGTCATGACATTGATCAGCGCCGAGCGGGTTGCCATCGCCGCGACGTCTAGTCCTTGGCGCGTTCGACGTAGCTGCCGTCGGCGGTATTGACGACGACGCGGGTGCCGGTGCCGACATGCGGCGGCAGCATGATGCGCCGTCCGTTCGACAGCTTGCCCGGCTTGTAGGACGACGACGCGGTCTGGCCTTTCACCACCGGCTCGGCCTCGACGACCTCGAGAACCACGGTCTGCGGCAGCGTGATGGCGAGCGCCACGCCCTCGTGCAACTGGATGGTGCAGATCATGCCTTCCTGCAAGAAGTCACCGGGCTCGCCGATCAGCGTCTTGTTGACGGTCGTCTGTTCGAAGTTCTCGTTGTCCATGAAGGTCGCCATGTCGCCATCGAAATAAAGGAACTGCATGTCCTTCTCGTCGAGGCGCGCGCGTTCGACCGTTTCTTGCGTACGGTAACGCGCATTGGTCTTGGTGCCGGTCTTCAGATCGCGCATCTCGACCTGGGCGAAGGCACCACCCTTGCCGGGCTGGATCAGTTCGCGTTTAAGGACAAGCCAGAGCTTGCCGTCCTGCTCCAGGACGTTGCCCGGTTTGATGTCGATGGCATTGATCTTCATGGCGCCAATCCTCGCGCGAAAAGCCGGACTCGTTGTGGGTTTGCGGGCTGCTTCGTACCAGCTTGCCCCCTGCGCCCACAAGCGAAATACGGCGCTTGGCGCGCTCGCAATGGCCGCCTAGCTTGCGCAGCCGAAGGAGAATTGTGCATGGCCGACACGCCCTGGTGGCACCGCGACCGCTTTGCGACGCGGACGCGTTATCTCGCGGCGCGCAGCACCGCGTTGCGCGCGGTCCGGCGCTATTTCGAAGCCGAAGGCTTTACCGAAGTCGATACGCCGGCGTTGCAGATCAGCCCCGGTCTGGAGCCGCATTTGCGGGCGTTCGCCACCACGCTCGACGAGCCCGGCGCCGGCCGGCGCCCGTTCTTCCTGCACACCTCGCCAGAATTCGCGATGAAGAAATTGCTGGCGGCCGGCGTGCCCAAGCTGTTCCAGCTGGCGCATGCGTTCCGCAATGGCGAGCGTGGCGCCACGCATCATCCCGAATTCGCGCTTCTCGAATGGTACCGCGCCGGCGCGACCTATGAGGCGTTGATGACCGATTGCGAGCGGCTGCTCGCTGCCGTCCTCGAGGCCGTTGGCGAGCCACACTTTGCGTGGCACGGACAGACGGCCGATCCACGCCGGCCTTGGCGCCGCGAAACCGTGGCCAGTGTCTTCGCCGACCGGTGCGGCATTGACATTCTCGCCACCGCGCCCGATCCGGAGCAGCCGCGGCTGGATCTGCTGGCAGCGGCAGCGCGGCCACTCGGCATCGCACCACATCCCGGCGACGACTGGGACGACCTTTTCTTCCGTATCTTCCTCGAACGGATCGAGCCGACGCTCGGCATCGGCGCGCCAACCATCCTGGCGGATTATCCGATCACTATGGCGGCGCTCGCCCGGGCCAAGCCCGATGATCCGCGCGTGGCCGAACGTTTCGAGGTCTATGTCGGCGGCCTTGAACTGGCCAACGGCTTCTCGGAACTCACCGATCCAATCGAGCAACGGCGGCGTTTCGAGCGCGACCGGATGCGCAAGCAGTCGCGCTACGGCGAGGCTTACCCAATCGACGAAGATTTCTTGGCCGCGCTCGCTGCGATGCCGCCGAGCGCCGGCATCGCCCTGGGATTCGATCGCCTGGTCATGCTCGCAAGCGGCGCCGCACGCATCGACGATGTGTTGTGGGTGCCGGTCGCCTAAGGCTCGATTCGACTCCTAAGAGTCTTGGCGGAGGGCGTCGAGGCGCCGCCAGCCGGCATCGCCTGGCAGCCGGCACTGCCAGAATCGCCAGCCGTTGACGTTCGTGCCGGTGACCGCGCGCGCCGCATCCGACGGTGTCGCGAAGTGCTTGCCGCCAACGACAATGCCTCCGCGCTCGATCCGCGCCGTATGAACCTGTCCTTTATATTTTGCACGCAGGCTGGTGCCCGGTGGAAACTGAATTCCCTTGTAGAACCAGCCTGTTATGCTGCCATTGCCGGACTCGGATGCCTCGGATTTGTTGCCACCGAGCCTGAACAAACGGCGCAAGCCAGCGGCCGGTTGGCTTAAACCGAGCAGGGTCCGCAGCACGTCATTGTAGCTGACCGTCTCGTCACCACGGCGTGCGGTGAGTGCCTTATAGACATCAAAATCGATCTCGATCGTCATCATCGCCATGATCCACAACGTGAGATAAAGCTAAATAGCACTATAGTGCTATTTATGCCAAAATCGAGTCTCTTAGCTCGGCGGGTAGATGGGGATAAAGATGACGATCGACGTGCGGACTTGGGGCAGTTCGCCTGGCAGGCGGGGAAACGGTGCGCTGGCCGCGATCATCTGGCGTGCCGCTTCGTCGATCAGGCTCTGTCCGGACGACGATAACAAGGTGATGGTGCTCACCGTGCCACCGGGATTGACGCCGACGCTGTAAACGACGGTGCGCGCCGGCACGCCATAGAAGGCCGACGCCGGCGGATAGACTCGATTGCTTTCGATCCGCTGCATAATAGCGTTGAGGTAAGGATCGCCGGCTCGGTTGCGGTCGGCATCGCCGCGCGTCGGCAGGTGAAGCTCGAGCACGCGCAGTCCTTCCGTCGCCGGCTTCGGGGCTGCGGCAGCAGCATGCGCCGACTCAGGCGTCGGTTCGGCACGCGCGCGCGACGGCGGCGCCGGCTCCGGCTTGGCCGTCTTCTTCGCTTCAGTGGTCTGGTCGGGACCGGACTCCCGCGGCTTGGGTGTTGCCGCGGGCGGCGGGACGGCCGCAGGCTTGGGCGGTGCCCGCACCAGCGTGACCTTATACGCCCGCGGTGGCGAAACTGATGTCATCGGCCAGTGCCACAGCCAAATCAGCACCGGCAACATGTGCAAGAGCGCAGCGGCGATCAGTGCCCAAGGCGGCAGCCAGCCACGGCGCGCGCGCGCAATCGGCAACACCACTTCGCTTGAGGACGCCACCATGAAAGAAGTCCGCGCTCGGTCAGCGCGCGGCAGCGATCGCCTCGATGAAAGCTTTGACCGCCGCGCCCGGCCCTTGCGGATGATCCCATACGGCGGCGATGACGGCGAGAAAATCGGCGTCGGCCTTAACCAAGGGACCGCAATTCGCCGGCGTAATGCCGCCAATGGCGACGCATGGCACCGTCGTCGCCGTGCTCCACCAGCGCAACAATTCGGGGTCGGCGTGCCCCTTGGCGATCTTGGTCTGGGTCGGAAAGAAAGCGCCAAAGGCGACGTAATCCGCACCCTTCTCGGCTGCATCAAGCGCCAGATCGCGGCTCGCATGACAGGTCACGCCGACGATGCGATCCGGACCCAACAAGCGACGCGCCGCGTCGTAGGGCGTGTCCTCCTGGCCGACGTGAACGCCATCGCAGCCGCAAGCAAGCGCCAGATCGGCGCGGTCGTTCATCAGGAAGGCGACGCCGCGGTCCTGGGCGATCGGCCGCAGCGCATCGGCGGCACGACGGATGGCGTCGTCGTCCGCCGTCTTGAGGCGCAATTGGACGCAGGCGACGTCGCCGGCATCGAGCGCTTCAGCGAGCGAGCGCGCGAAGACGGACAGATCGAACGCCGGTGGGGTGATGAGGTAGAGGCGGGTCACGCCTCGCCGCGATAGATCCGGATGATCTGCGCCAGCATCTTTAGCGCCTCATCGCGCGGCCGCTGGAACGTATTGCGACCGATAATCGAGCCGTTGGCGCCGCCGTCGCGCACGGCACGTACCTGGGCGTAGACGCCATCAATGTCCTTGGCCTCGCCGCCCGAGAAAACGACGATGCGTCGGCCGTTGAAGCAACATTGGACGACATGGCGGATGCGCGCCGCCGGCGTCGCGATATCGATCTTCTGCGCCTCGTAGACTTTCTTCGCCGCCTCGAGCTCAAGATACGCGGTCGGCGGCTTGACCTTGATGATGTGGGCGCCAAGCAGCGCCGCCATGTGCGCGGCATAGGCGCAGATATCGATCGCGGTCTCGCCTTCTTTCGAGAGATTGCCGCCACGCGGATAGGACCAGACGACGACCGCGAGCCCTGCCGCCTTGGCTTCGCGGCCAAGCTCGGCGAGCTCCTCGAACTGGTCGTAAGCCTTATCCGAGCCGGGATAGATGGTGAAGCCGACCGCCGCGCATTTGAGACGGATCGCATCCTGGACCGAGGCCGTCACCGCCTGATCGGCCGCCTCCTTGGCACGCGACAGGCTGTTGGCCGAATTGCATTTGAGGATGGTTGGGATCTTGCCGGCGAAAGTCCGCGCGCCAGCCTCGATCATGCCGAGCGGCGCGGCATAGGCCGACAGCCCGGCGTCGATCGCCAGCCGGAAATGGTAGTGCGGATCATAGGCCGGCGGATTGGGCGCGAAGCTGCGCGCCGGACCATGCTCGAAGCCCTGGTCGACCGGCAGGATCACCAACTTGCCGGTCCCGCCGAGCTTTCCTTGCATCAGGATGCGCGCGAGATTCGCCTTGGTTTTCGGCGAATCGCTTTCGTAGGCGTCGAGGATTTTTTGAACGGCTTTGGTAACTGTCGCCATATCGCCTTCCCTTATGCGCCGGATATAGCAGAGGCCTTAAGCCCGCGTCACCGTCTCGCCGGCGAGCCAAGCACGGCAACGGGCTTCGGGCTGACGGATGCCGCGCAGATCGAGCGCCGGCGTCGGGTCCGTCTCGATTACCGCATCGCATTGCGCGGCAATCGCTTGCAAACGACGGCTAGCCTCTTCGCCGCCGTTGAACCGTACCCGTTTCAGCCCGAACTGCAATGCCGCGAGGGCAAAGCCCGGCGCCGCGCCGCAATCGAGCACTGTATCGCAATGCGCCGTCGGCACGGCACGCATGGCTTCGTCGGTCAGCGCCTTGAACCAGCCCGGGCCCGCATAAGCACCGGCACCGGCGGCGCTTGCCAGGGTCACGTCCCGCCCGAGCGCGGCAGCGGCGGTGAGCGCGGCGCGGGCATCGGCGAACGAATGAACGACGATTCGTGCTGTCATGCACTCAGCCCAAGCCGCCAACCAACGCCGCCATCTCGACCATGCGATTCGAGAAGCCCCATTCGTTGTCGTACCACGCCAGCACACGGCAAAGCCGTTTGCCCATGACGACCGTTTGCGTCAGGTCGAAGGTTGCACTGTGGGCGTCGTGATTGAAATCGCCCGACACCGTCTCTTCGCTGTTAACGGCAAGGATGCCCTTGAAACGGTTCGAATTCGCCGCTTTGGTCATCACGGTATTAATCTCGTCCTTCGTCGTGTCGCGCGCCGTCGAGAATTTGAAATCGATCAACGACACATTCGGCGTCGGCACGCGGATGGACGTGCCGTCGAGCTTGCCCTGCAAGGCCGGGATCACCAGGCCAAGCGCCTTGGCAGCGCCGGTCGAAGTCGGAATCATGTTGAGCGCGGCGGCGCGGGCACGGCGCATGTCTTTGTGCAACGTGTCGACGGTATTCTGGTCGCCGGTATAGGAATGCACCGTCGTCATGTAACCGTGCTCGATGCCGAGCGCCTCGTTGAGGACATAAGCGACGGGCGCAAGGCAGTTGGTCGTGCATGAACCGTTCGACAGCACCTTGTGTTCGGGCTTGAGCTTGTCGCTGTTGACGCCGAGCACGACGGTGATGTCGGCGCCGTCGGCCGGCGCCGAAACGATGACGCGCTTGGCGCCAGCTTCGAGATGCTTGGCGGCCGCGTCGCGCTTGGTGAACAGGCCCGTGCATTCGAGCACGACGTCGACACTGTGCTCCTTCCACGGCAGCTTCGCCGGATCGCGTTCGGCGAACACACGGATCGGTCCCTTGCCGATATCCATCCAGTCGCTGCCGGTCTTGATTTCGCCGTCGAAACGGCCGTGCACGCTGTCGTACTTCAACAAATGCGCGTTCGCCTGGACCGAGCCCAGATCGTTGATGGCGACACATTGCACGTCGTTGCGATCCTGCTCGTGCAGGGCACGCAAGGTGAGACGGCCGATGCGGCCGAACCCATTAATGGCAACGCGTGTGGCCATACAGCTCTCCTAGAGCAACGCCTTCGCGGCGGCGGCGACCGCCTCGGGCGTGATGTTGAAATGCTTATATAGGGCTTCGGCCGGCGCCGATGCGCCGAATCCTTGCATGCCGACGAAGGCGCCTTTGGAACCAAGATAGCGGTCCCAACCTTCGCGGATTGCGGCTTCGACGGCAACGCGCGGTGCAGTGCCCAAAACGGCGCGTTGATATGCCGCATCCTGGTGTTCGAACAATTCCCAGCACGGCATCGAAACCACAGCGGCGGCGATCTTAGCGGCGGCCAGCTGTTCACGCGCCGCCATGGCGATGCTGACCTCGGACCCGGTCGCCAACAACGTCACCGCGCGCGGACCATCGGCCTCGGCCAGCACATAGGCGCCGCGCGCCGATTTGTTGTCGGCCGGGGATGCGTCGGTGCGCAGCACCGGCAGCCCTTGGCGCGACAACGCCAGAACCGACGGCGTCGTGAAATTCTCCAGCGCGAGCGCCCAGCATTCGGCCGTCTCGACCGCGTCGGCTGGGCGGAAAAGATTCACATTCGGAATTGCCCGCAGTGCCGCCAGATGCTCGACCGGCTGATGCGTCGGACCATCTTCGCCAAGGCCGATGGAGTCGTGCGTCATGACGAAAATCACGCGCAAGCGCATGAGCGCCGCGAGGCGGATCGACGGCCGGCAATAATCGGTGAACACCAGGAAGCTGCCGCCGTAGGGGACGATGCCGCCATGCGCCGCCATGCCGTTCATCGCGGCGGCCATACCGTGCTCGCGGATGCCGTAGTGGATGTAGCGGCCGTCATAATCCGCCGCGGCAATGACCTTCTGGCCCTTGATCATGGTGTTGTTGGATGGCGTCAAGTCGGCCGAACCGCCGATCAGCGCAGGAATCGCCGGCACCAAGACCTCGAGACAGCG
The DNA here is from genome assembly GCA_035275845.1 of Allostellaceae bacterium. Taxonomy (GTDB): domain Bacteria; phylum Pseudomonadota; class Alphaproteobacteria; order ATCC43930; family CGMCC-115725; genus REEB95. The sequence goes on from DATEMD010000182.1 coordinate 12,022, forward strand.
TCCGGACGATTGCCGCGTCGCCTCTTTCTTCCGTTCGGCGGCGAAGCCCTTGGCGGCGTTCGCCAGCGCATCGCGCCAGCCCGCCGGCAGGTCGCCCTTCATGCGCTGCGTCAGCTCGTCGCGCGCCTGTGGTTCGGCCGATGCCAGACGTTTGCGCCAAGCCGCATGCGGCGTCGCACCGCGCGCACCTGCCGCGCGCCACGCTTTCATCAGATCGTCGGGGATCACGAACGGCGGCGATTCCCAACCGAGCCGTTGGCGCGCGCCGGCGATCTCTTCGGCGCCGAGCGGCGAGCCGTGCGCTGCGGCCGTTCCGGCTTTGGTCGGCGCGCCGAAGGCGATGATGGTGCGGCAGGCGATGAGTGTCGGCCGGTCGCTTTTCTGCGCTTGGGTGATGGCGGCGGCGATCTGGTCGGTGTCGTGACCGTCGATCGCGATCGTGTTCCAGCCGTGCGACTTGAAGCGTGCGATCTGATCGTCGTCGCAGGCAAGCGAGGTCGCTCCGTCGATCGAGATCGAATTGTTGTCCCAGAAGAGGATGAGCTTGCGCAGACGGAGATGTCCGGCGAGCCCGAGCGACTCATGGCTCAAGCCCTCCATCAGGCAGCCGTCGCCGGCGAAGACATAGGTGTGGTGATCAACCAGCGTATCGCCGAAACGCGCATTGAGAATGCGCTCGGCGAGCGCCATGCCGACCGCGTTGGCGATGCCCTGGCTCAACGGTCCGGTCGTCACTTCGATGCCGGGCGCATGGCCGCGCTCGGGATGACCGGCAGTCCGGCTGCCGAGCTGACGGAAATGCTCGATCTCGGTGATCGTCATCTGCGGATAGCCGAGCAGATAGAGCAGCCCGTAGAGCAGCATCGAGCCGTGGCCCGCGGATAAAATGAACCGATCGCGATCCGGCCAATCGGGATCGGCCGGATCGAACTTGAGAAACTTGGTGAAGAGGACGGTGGCAACGTCGGCCATGCCCATCGGCATGCCGGGATGTCCGCTCTTGGCCTTTTCCACCGCGTCCATCGCCAGCGCGCGCAGACAATTCGCCATGCGAAATAGCTGCGGGTCGCGCGGTTTCGGCAACGGCGGTGCGGCGGTCTTAATGTCGGTGACGGCGCTCATGGAAGCGAACGATTCGTGGCTCGAAATTCGATGGAACGCGCGGCACCTTCGCCTGTCGCGACGGGCGGCGTCAACCGGGATATCCGATGACAGAACCGGACTCGGGCCACTTTGGTTGCGACACTCGGCGACAGCGGCTAAGGTCGCCCCGACACGCGACTTGGCCGCGTCGTGTTGCCGGATTGGGGCGTCGCCAAGTGGTAAGGCAGCGGATTTTGATTCCGCCATACGGAGGTTCGAATCCTCCCGCCCCAGCCAAGTTTCAGATCCTTTTGCTCCTCTGCCGGTTCAGGCCGTCCCGCGTTTCGCGGAAACGGCAATGCAGCAATGCCGTTTCTGCACCGCTCCGCCTCCCAATAGAGTGACCGGGCAAGCGCGAGGAGGCTGCCATGCCACTGACACGCATCGATTTGCGGCGAGGCAAGAGTGCCGAATATCGGCGTGCGATCATGGATCAGGTTTACGCGGCGATGCGCGAGACCTTCGACGTACCCGACGAAGATCGGTTCATGCTCGTAACCGAGCACGACGCCGACACCATCAGCTACAGCCGCCGCTATCTGGGAATCGAACGATCGGACGATCTGGTCGTCATCCAGATCGCCGCCAACAACACGCGAACTCTCGAACAGAAGAAGTCGCTTTACCGGAGCATCGCGCGACGCCTGGCGGTTACACCCGGAATCCGACCGGCGGACGTTATGATCAATCTGGTCGAAGTGGCGAAAGAGAACTGGTCTTTCGGCAACGGCGAAGCGCAATACGCCGCAGCCGCCACCACCTAGCAGCCGCCTTAAAAAGATCACCATCGACCGCTTCACTCGCCGCCTAAAGCGAACCGCGGAGATACGATGGCGCGGCAAGGCAGTACGGTCGACCCATCTTTCGAGACTGATATTCCCGCCCGGCTCGATCGGCTGCCGTGGCACCGCTTCCATTGGCTGGTGGTGACCGCGCTTGGCGTGACATGGATCCTCGACGGGCTCGAGGTCACGCTGGTCGGCTCGCTCTCGGGCGCCTTCGTCGGCGCCGACGGACTGTCCATGAGCGAGAGCCAAGTCGGATTAGCCGCCAGCGTCTACCTTGCCGGCGCGATCGTCGGCGCGCTGGGTTTCGGCCAACTCACCGATCTCTATGGCCGCAAGCGGTTGTTCAGCATCACCGTGCTGGTCTACGCGGTCGCCACGATTGCCACCGGATTTTCGTGGAACTTCGCCTCCTTCGCCCTGTTCCGTTTCTGCACCGGCGCCGGTATCGGCGGCGAATACGCCGCGATCAACTCGGCGATCGACGAGCTGATCCCCGCCCGCGCCCGCGGCTGGACCGACTTGGCGATCAACGGCACCTTCTGGATCGGCGCGGCGCTCGGTGCCGGCGCATCGCTGATCGTGCTCGATCCTCGGCTCTTGCCGTCGTGGCTCGGCTGGCGCCTCGCGTTCGGCATCGGCGGCGCACTCGGCTTCGGTGTCGTCGTGCTGCGGCGCTACGTTCCCGAAAGCCCACGCTGGTTGATGACGCACGGACGGATTGCCGAGGCGGAACGGGTCGTGCACGACATCGAAAGCCGGGTCGGCACCGACGCGAGCCGAACACTATCGCCACCGGACAAGCCGATCCGCCTGACACCGCGAGGACCGGTACGGCTGGTCGAGCTCGGCCTCGTGTTGCTGCGCCGCTACCCGCGGCGTACCGTACTCGGCTTGCTGCTGATGGCGGCGCAGGCGTTCTGCTATAACGCCGTCTTCTTCACCTATGCGTTGGTGCTCCATCGTTTCTATGCGGTGCCGTCGGACCGCGTCGGCGAATACATCCTCGCGTTTGCCGCCGGTAATTTCCTCGGCCCGCTGCTGCTGGGCCGCCTGTTCGACACGATCGGCCGGCGCATCATGATCACGCTGACCTATGGTGTTGCCGGCGGCCTGATGGCTGTCACGGCGCTGTTCTTCGCCTTTGGCGGACTCGACGCGACCGGCCAGACCGCGCTGTGGACGGCGATCTTCTTCGTCGCTTCGGCGGCGGCGAGCGCCGCTTATCTCACCGCCGGCGAGATCTTTCCGCTTGAGCTGCGCGCGCTGATTATTGCGTTGTTCTACGGCTTCGGCACC
>DATEMD010000183.1:0-3912 GCA_035275845.1 Allostellaceae bacterium
TGCCGTTCGTAGTAAGGCTTCAGGCCACGCAGGATCTTGACCGAATCCTCGACCGTCGGCTCGTTGATGTCGATCTTCTGGAAGCGCCGCACCAACGCGCGGTCCTTCTCGAAGTAGTTGCGGTATTCCTTGTACGTCGTCGAGCCGATGCAGCGGATCGCGCCCGACGCCAGGGCCGGCTTGAGCAGGTTCGATGCGTCCATGGCACCGCCTGAAGTGGCGCCAGCGCCGATGACGGTGTGGATCTCGTCGATAAACAGAATGGCGCCGGGTATCGCCTCGAGCTCGGCGAGCACGGCCTTCAGGCGCTCCTCGAAATCGCCGCGATAACGCGTGCCAGCGAGCAGCGAGCCCATGTCGAGGCCGTAGATCGTCGCGTTCTGCAGTACGTCGGGCACTTCGCGCTGCACGATGCGGCGCGCCAAGCCCTCGGCAATGGCGGTCTTGCCGACGCCGGGATCGCCGACATAGAGCGGATTGTTCTTCGACCGCCGACACAGAATCTGGATGGTGCGATCGACTTCGGATTCGCGGCCGATCAGCGGATCGATCTTGCCGTTGCGCGCCTTCTTGTTGAGGTTGACGCAATAGGCGTCGAGCGCGTCGTGCGCGCGCTTCGATGGCTTCTCGTTGCGCTCTTCTTCCTCGGCGCCCTGAACCCGGCGCGTTTCGGAACGGCCCGGCGCCTTGGCAATTCCGTGCGAAATGTAATTGACCGCGTCGAACCGCGTCATGTCCTGCTCTTGCAGGAAGTAGACAGCGTGGCTCTCGCGTTCCGCGAACAACGCGACCAGCACGTTGGCACCAGTCACTTCCTCGCGGCCCGACGATTGGACGTGAATCGCAGCGCGTTGCAGGACGCGCTGGAAGCTCGCCGTCGGCTTGGCGTCTTCGACGTGCGTCGCGACCAGATTGACGAGTTCGTTGTCGACGTAGTTGACCAGCTCGCGGCGCAGCTTCTCGATGTCGACGGTGCAGGCGCGTAGCACCGCCATCGCATCCTGATCCTCGGTCAGCGCCAGTAGCAGATGCTCGAGCGTCGCGTACTCGTGCCGGCGCTCGTTGGCATAGCCAAGGGCGCGGTGCAGGGTCTTTTCGAGATTACGCGACAACATCGAATTTGATCCTTCTACCTACTGGCCACAGATTCCTGGGTGCGCGGTCAGTCCTTCTCCAGGGTGCATTGCAACGGGTGCTGGTGCTGGCGTGCGAAGTCCATCACCTGCGTCACTTTCGATTCGGCGACTTCGTAAGTATACACGCCACAGACGCCGACGCCGCGGCGATGCACGTGCAACATGATTCGAGTCGCCTCGTCGCGGCTTTTACCGAAAAACCGCTCGAGAATGTGCACGACGAACTCCATCGGCGTGTAATCATCGTTCAACATCAGGACTTTGTACATCGAAGGCTTTTTCGTCTTGGGTTTCGCCTTGACGATGACACCCGTCGACGGCCCTTCGTTGCCGTTGCGTTTCTCGATATCGCTCATCGCGCGAACTGCCTGATCGAACGCGACTCCACAACCGATTTGACCATCTTGGCCATGATATTGGATGCCCGCGACGACGTAAAAGGGGCAATTACGCGCCGCCACAAGCCGTCCGGCCCCGCCCGCTAGCTTACGGTCGGCCCGTTAACAGCCTGACAAATTCACCGGATGCGGCACGTACAGGGGCTTACGAGCCGCGCGACCGTTCGCTTGGGTCGAATCAGGCGACGACTGGCCGCGCCAGCTTGGTCAGCGTCGTCTCGACGCACCCGCCGAGCGGCGCCCAGGTGCCGTTGGCAAGCGCGACGCCGAGTTCCGACAAACGCGCGGTGCGCTCGACCAACGCTTCGAGCGCGGTCTTCACGAGTCCGGTCTGGATCTCGATGACGCGATCGAGCGTCCGCGCGGCAAGCAGCTCCCTGGTCGCCGTTCCCGCGACAGCGAGTGTCTGACGGGCATAACCGACCGTCTCGCTCGCGATCGCCTCGAAACCGTCCGCCCAAGCTGCATTGGCTTTGAGAACCGCATCGAAATTCTCGCGCGACAACGCCGCGAACTCGTCGTAGTAGCCGCGTGCCGGCGCCGTCACGGCCGCACGCACTGCGCGCTTCGTATCGTTGGGAACGGTTTGTGGTGCCACCGGCACCATCGCCACCGGTTTCTTGGGTTTGGAACCCATCGGGACCTCCTGCTGGCAAGCCGATTGCGCCGCGCCGCACGACCCAGGTCTCTTGCTGCGCTGCAACAAAAAGCATATTGCCACGCACATGTGTCAATACAAGGTGCGCCGGACGCGACGACGAAATCGATTCGTCGTGTGCGATGGACGATCGCCGAGAGCGCCGCAATCACACGCACATCGCCATTTATCCGAAAACTTTACGTGAGAAAGGCGGAATAACTGGACAGCGATTCACCGAATTTCTAATCTGTTCCAAGGCCTTCGGACTTTGGTTTGTACCCGTTTGCGATGTTCGCAGACGGTTGAGAAGGCGTTAGCGTTTTGGGGGAATAGTTGTTTGTGGGGTGAAGACAGAATGATTGCCGCGGCGTCACTACGTTGTGCGCGATGCCGGCTCGGGTGGGTTGTTACCTGTGCCGCCTTTTTTCTCGTTCTTGTCATGGTGCAGCCGGCGTTCGCGCGGGGCCACACGCTGCGTTCGCCCTATCCGCCGGCCCAGGTCTCGTCGATCATCATCGACGCCCAAACCGGCAAAGTACTGAGCGAGCACGACGCTAACCGGTCCGATTATCCGGCGTCGCTCACCAAGATGATGACGCTCTATCTCGCATTCGGTGCGTTGGAGCAGCACAAAATCTCGCTCAACGACGAATTCCTCGTGTCGGCGCATGCAGCGCGGCAGGCGCCGTCGAAGCTCGGCCTCCGTCCCGGTCAGCGCATCGCGGTGCGCGATCTGATTCTTGCGATTGTCACCCATTCGGCAAATGACGCCGCCGTGACGGTCGCCGAGAATCTTGCCGGCAGCGAGTCCGCGTTTGCACTACGCATGACCGCGACGGCGCACGCGCTGGGCATGACAGCGACCACCTTCCGCAACGCCTCAGGCCTGCCAAACCCACCGAACATGAGCACGGCACGCGATCTGGCGACGCTCGCGCGGGCGCTGTGGCGCGACTATCCGACCGAATATCGTTTCTTTGCGACGGAGCAATTCACCTATCGGGGTTCGGTCTACGAGACGCACAATCATCTGATGGCGAACTTCGCGGGCATGGACGGCATCAAGACCGGCTACATCCATGCCTCGGGCTTCAATTTGGCGGCATCAGCCGTACGCAACGGGCGCCGGCTGATCGGCGTTATCATGGGCGGTAGCTCAGCCCACGGCCGTGATTTACAAATGGCCGGTCTGTTAGACGACGCCTTCGCGGGCGGCACACCGGCGGGGGACACCAACCTCCGAACCGCCAGCGGCGAAGAAACGTCGAACACCGTCGTCGCGGCCAACACACCATCGCCGATTGCCGAGCTCAACCCCGTGCAACGCGCCGAAGCGGCGGTGCCGCAACCGGCCGCCAAGCCGTCCGCCCCGACGCTCCGTGCACTCAAGAAAAGCCATGCGTGGGAGATTCAGGTCGGCGCCTTCGGCAACCAGACCTCTGCCGAACGCGCGGCCAAGCTCGCGCTCGCCAAGCTCCGCCTGCCGGACAAAGTCACGCACGTCGTGCCGCCGGCACCAGGCGACAAGGAACCGCTGTTCCGTGCGCGCCTCGTCGGATTCACGCAGCGCGAGGCCGAGCATGCCTGCCGCCTGCTGCGTGAAAAGTTGCACGGACACAAATTGTGTGCGGTCATCGCGCCGGTGCAAGCGATCGCGTCGGCGTTGCCGACACCGCGGCCGCTCGACTTGCACTTGCCGACGCCGGCGCCTGCCGCCGCCTCACCGGCGCCGGCCGCG
>DATEMD010000184.1:0-12818 GCA_035275845.1 Allostellaceae bacterium
GCCGGCGTCGAGGTCGCGAACGGCGGCCTCGCCGCGTTTCAATTCGTCCTCGCCGAGGATCACCGCTACGCGCGCGTTCGCCTTGTTGGCGCGTTGCAGGTGTTTCTTCATGTTGCCGGAATAGGAAAGTTCGACCGTGAAGCCGGCGCGGCGCAACTCCTGCGCCAGCACCAAAGCGCGGCGTTCGCCTTCCTCGCCCAGTGGGATCAACGCCACCGGGCGCAGCTTACCCGCCGGCTCGGCGATCATCAGCGCCAGCCGCTCGATCCCCGCCGCCCACCCGACGCCCGGCGTCTCGGGACCACCCATCACGCCCATCAGCCCGTCATAACGGCCGCCGGCGAGCACCGCGCCCTGCGATCCGAGCTCGGTGGTGACGAACTCGAAGGCGGTGTGCGTGTAGTAATCTAGGCCGCGCACCAGACGCGGGTTGAGCGTGTATTTAATGTCGAGGGCGTCGAGCCCGTCGCGGACGCGGGCAAAGAAGTCGCGTGATTCCGGCGTGAGATACTGCTCGAAGCCGGGCGCACCGTCGTTGATCTTGCGGTCGGCCTCGTCCTTCGAATCTAGAATCCGCAGTGGGTTGCGCTCCAGCCGCGCGCGGCTGTCCTCGGATAATTTGCCCGCGTGCTGGGAAAAATATTTCACCAGCGCATCGCGATAGGCTTGGCGACTGGCGGCGTCACCGAGCGTGTTGAGCTGGAGTTCAGCACGGTCGAGCAATCCCAGGACGCGCAGGATTTCGGCACCCAGCGCGATCACCTCGACGTCGCCTTGCGGCTCCTTGATGCCGATCAGCTCGACGCCGATCTGGTGGAATTGGCGGAAACGTCCCTTCTGCGGCCGTTCGTAGCGGAACATCGGGCCGGCATAGAAGAAGCGCAGCGGCAGGCTTTGCGTCAGGCCGTTGGCGATGACCGCGCGCACCACGCCAGCCGTGTTTTCGGGCCGGAGTGTGATGTTCTCACCGCCCTTATCGTCGAAGGAGTACATCTCCTTCATCACGATGTCGGTGGTTTCGCCAATCGGGCGCTTGAAGACTTCAGTGAATTCGAAGATCGGCGTCGCGATCTCCTCATAGCCGAAGCGTTCCGAGATCGCATGCGCCGTTTCAACCACGGCGCGATGACGGCGCATCGCCGCGGGCAGGAGATCCTGGGTGCCGCGGGCGGATTGAAGCTTTTGGCTCAAGCGACGGGGGCGGCGACCGGCGACGCGACCGCTTCGTCGGCCTGCTTCTTGGCTTCGATCTCGGCCGCCTTCTTTTCGACGAGCTCGACCAGATGGTCGACGATGTTCTGGTCCTTCAGGCGATGGTCGGCGACGCCGGAGAGGTAAACCTGGTGTGTGTTGTTGCCGCCACCGGTGAAGCCGATATCGGTTTCGCGCGCCTCGCCCGGGCCGTTGACGACGCAGCCGATGACCGACAGCGTCATCGGCGTGGTGATGTGCGCCAGCCGCTGTTCGAGGACTTCGACCGTCTTGATGACCTCGAAATTCTGCCGCGCGCACGACGGGCACGAGATCACGGTGACGCCGCGACGGCGCAAACCGAGCGCCTTGAGAATCTCATAGCCGACCTTGATCTCCTCGACCGGATCGGCCGATAGCGACACGCGGATGGTATCGCCGATGCCGGCCCACAGCAGCGAGCCCAGGCCGATCGCCGATTTGGTCGTGCCGGTCATCAGGCCGCCGGCTTCGGTGATGCCAAGATGCAGCGGATAGTCGCAGGCCTCGGCGAGCTGCTGGTAGGCGGCGACGGCCAGAAACACGTCCGACGCCTTGCACGAGATTTTGAATTCGAAGAAATCGTTGTCTTCGAGAATCTTGGCGTGGTTGAGCGCGCTTTCGACCATCGCTTCGGGGCACGGCTCGCCGTAGCGTTCGAGCAGATCGCGTTCGAGCGATCCGGCGTTGACGCCGATGCGCATCGAGCAGCCATGATCCTTCGCCGCCTTGACGACTTCGCGCACGCGTTCGGCCGAGCCGATGTTGCCGGGATTGATGCGCAGACACGCCGCGCCGTTCTTCGCCGCTTCGATCGCCCGTTTGTAGTGGAAGTGGATGTCCGCAACGATCGGCACCTTGATCTGCGGCACGATGTCCTTGAGCGCAGCCGAGGATTCCTCGTCCGGGCATGAGACGCGGACAATGTCGGCGCCGGCGCGTTCGAGGGCCTGGATTTGCTCCACCGTCGCCTTGACGTCATGGGTGAGCGTGTTGGTCATCGACTGCACCGCGATCGGCGCGTCGCCGCCGACCGGCACCGAGCCGACGTGGATCGTCCGGCTCTTGCGGCGGATGATGTCGCGATAGGGACGCACGCTCATGACGGAACCTCTCGAAACCCTTGCAATGCCGGAATATGAGCCTCCGGGATCGGCGCCCGGCTGGGGCGGTTTATAGCGCGTTTTGCCGCGTCAAACCAAGGGGCCGGAAACCCTCAGTCGACGACCGCCGTGCCGGCTTTAAGCTGATTCGGATCGAGGCGGATATCGTGTCGCACCTTGCCGGTCAGCGGCGGCACGTCTTGGCCGTCGACCGCCACCGCAAGGGCGTTGGCGTTGCCGGCGTAAAGCGCCAAGCCGGCCTGTTCGGGAACGCGGTAGACATCGCCGGGTTTCATCAGTCGTTCAAACACCGTTGCCCCGTTCTGGTCGCGCACCTTGATCCAGCATTCCTCCTTTGCGCGAATGACGATTCGCGCTGCCGCATCGGTCGCGCCGAAGGTGCGCGTATCGCCGGGACCCGGCGTGACCGACACGCCGCCGTCGCCCGACGGCAAGGCAGCGGTTTGGGTCGGCGGTTCGATCGCCGTCTGCGGCTTGGTCATGCCGGGCGGCGGTTTCAGGACCGGCGCGACGCCGTTCGTGGTTCCCGACGATGGCGGCGCGGCGGGCGGCGATGATCCGGATTCTGGCGGCGGCGCAAGCGTCACCGCCGGAGCCGTGGTCGATGTCGTCGGTGTCGCTGGCGGTGTGACGCTCGCTGGTGGCAGCGCGCTCGTTGTCGGCACCGATGTCGCGCCGTCGGTCGTCGGTGCAGCCGGCGGCGGCAAAAGCGCCGACGGCACGGCGCTGACGCGTTCCGGACGCGCGCGGCCGCCGGACGACAGGTAGTACCAAGCGCCATAGGCCGCGAGCAGCAGCAACACGGCCGCCGCCAGAATCCGGGTATGCGGAATGCCGCGCTCGCCGAGCGGCACCGGAAAGACCAGATCGCGCGAAATTTCGAAACCGCTGGCTTCCTGCTTGAAGCGCCGCACCGCCTCGTCGCCGTCAAGACCGAGATGGATGGCGTAGGCACGCACGAAGCCAAGCGCGTAGACCGGCGCCGGTAGCCGGTCGTAACGGCCCTCCTCGATCGCCACCAAGTATTGAGCGCGGATGCGCAGCGCGTTGGCAATCCGTTCGACGTCGCCGCCGAAATTCTCGCGCGTCTCGCGCAACAGCGCGCCGATCGTGTGCTTGGGGCGCGTCGGCGCCGGTTCGGCTTCGAGCGCCGCGGGCGCGGGCCTTTCCAACTCCGGCGAGTTCTGCTCAGGCGACGACGACATATACCCTCGTCAGAATTGTGTCCTAAGGCGCAAGCTGCCGCAACAACCGTCGGTTCGGCCGCTTCGTCAGATCGTCACGTCGTGATCCTGGGCGAAGTTGTGCAGGCTGACGCGCAGGCTTTCGCCGCCGCCGCTACCGAGCGTCGCGAGAAAGTCACATAAAGTCCGGCAATCGAGGGAACGCACCATGGCTTTGACGCGCCCGAACGAGCGCGGCGCCATGGAAAGGTTGCGATAGCCGAGGCCGATGAGAGCCATGGCGCCGAGCGGATCGCCGGCCATTTCGCCGCATAAGGCGAAAGGCTTGGCCGCGCCGATGCAGCAGCGCGCGATGTCGGCGAGCACGCGCAGCACCGCCGGCGAAAGATAGTCGTAACGCTCGGCGATCCGTGCATTGCCGCGGTCGGCGGCAAATAGAAACTGCATGAGGTCGTTGGTCCCGACCGAGACGAAATCGACCCGGCTTAGCAGGTCCGGCAGCTGCCAGAGGAGCGCCGGAACCTCGAGCATCACGCCGGCCTCGACCGTGGACGGCAGCACACCGCCGCGCTTGCGCACGCGCTCGAGCTCGAGACTGAGCACTTCGCGGGCCGCGTCGAATTCGGCGATCACCGCGACCATCGGAAACATCACGCGCAGGCGCTTGCCAGCCGCGGCACGAATGAAGGCGCGCAGCTGCTGGCGCAGCAACGCCGGCCGGTCGAGCGCGATGCGCACCGCGCGCCAGCCCATCGCCGGATTCTCTTCGGGCTCGCCTTCCATGTACGGCAATAATTTGTCGCCGCCGATATCGAGCGTCCGAAAGGTGACCGGCCGGTCGCCGGCCTGGTCGAGGACGCGGCGATAGAGCGCCGACTGCTGCGCGACCGTCGGAAAATCGTCGCGCAACATGAATTGAAGTTCGGTGCGGAACAGGCCGATGCCGTGCGCGCCGGCCTCGTCGAGATACGGCAGGTCGATCAGCATGCCGGCGTTGAGATTCAACTCGATCTGCACGCCGTCCTTGGTCTGCGCGGGCAGATCCTTGAGCGCGGCATATTGCTCCTGCCGCCCCTGTCGGACCTGGACGCGCGCCTGCGCCGCCTGCACGATATCGTCGCTCGGGCGCAGGACGACGATCGCATCGTCGCCGTCGACGACCACGACGTCGCCCGCCTCGACCCGCAGCAACACGTCCTTGACGCGGCCCACCATCGGAACGTCGAGCGCGCGCGCGACCACCGCGACATGCGCGCCGGGCGAGCCTTCCTCAAGCACGACGGCTTTGAGACGCCGCCGGTCGTAATCGAGCAACTCCGCCGGCCCCATGTTGCGCGCGACCACGACGAACTCCTCCGGCAGCTCGGCCTGGCGCGCGGCCGTGATCGGATTGCCGGTCAGATGGCGTTGCAACCGGTTGGCGACGTCCTCGAGATCGGCGAGGCGTTCCTTGATATAGGGATCGGTCGCCTGCGACAGCCGCGCGCGCGTGTCGTCGAGGACGCGCTGCACCGCGGCTTCGGCGGTCAAACCGCCGCGCACCGCGTCGGCGATCCGTTGCAGCCAGCCGCGGTCGGCGGCGAACATGCGGTAGGTCTCGAGCACGTCCTGATGCTCGCCGGATGCTGGCATATCGGTTTGCGCCAGCAGCTCGTCGATCGCGCTCTGCATCGCGGCGGTCGCCTGCCGCAGCCGCTCGAGCTCGGCGGCGATGTCCTCGGCGACGATGCGGCGGATGGCGACACGCGGCTGATGCAGCACGGCCTGGCCGACGGCGAGACCGGCATTGAGCCGCACGCCGTCGAGCCGCGTCGGCAGCGTGACGTTGCCTTCGCCGGGTTGCTGCTCGATCGGGCTGACGAGGTCGCCCGACGCCGCGATCTCGGCGAGGACCATGGCGATGGTCTGCAACGCCTCGATCTCTTCCTCGCCGTAGTGCCGCTGCGTGCGGTTCTGCACCACCAGCACGCCGAGGACGCGACCGCCACGCAGAATCGGCACGCCCATCAGCGAGTGATAGACCTCCTCGCCGGTTTCCGGGCGATAGGCGAAGTCGGGATGGGATTGCGCTTCGGCCAGCGCCAGTGGCCGCGCCGTCGCGGCGATCACACCGACAAGGCCCTCGCCGATCCGCAGCCGCGTGCGGTGCACCGCCTCGGGCCGCAAGCCTTCGGTCGCGAACAATTCGAGCAGATCGCCGGCGCGGCGGATGTAGCACGAGCACACCTCGGCCACCATGTCCGCGGCGACGAGGCGCACCACCTGGTCGAGTTTCTGCTGGGCCGTCCCTTCGCCGGCCATCACGTCGCGCAAACGACGGAGGACGCGGCGGGACCCAGCGGCCGCCGCGCCGGGATCCATCAGGCTTCCGCCCGAGAGCGCACCGCGGCGGCGTGCTCTCCCTCGCGTCCGTGGGTCGCGCCGGTGCGAGTCAGCAGTGCGTCGATCGCCTGCGCCACCAGCTCGTCGAGAATGTCCTTGGTCGATTGCTCGCGCGTTACCATGCCGACGCTTTGCCCGGCCATCAGCGAGCCGCTCCCGACGTCGCCATCGATCGCCGCGCGACGCAAGGCGCCGACCCAGAAGTGCTCGATTTCGAGTTGCGCATCCTTCTGCGACAAGGCGCCCTTGGTGAACCGCTCGACGACGTCGCGCTGCTTTTCCATGAAGGCGCGCGTGCCTTCGTTGGCCAGCGCGCGCACCGGAATCACCGGAAAGCGCGGATCGAGCTGAACCGACGGCACGGCGTCACGCGCCGCCGCGCGAATGAAGGCCTGCTTGAATTTCGGATGGGCGATCGACTCATGCGCGCAGACAAATCGCGTGCCGAGCTGCACGCCCGACGCGCCCATTTCGAGATAGGAGGCGATCGCCGCACCGTGGCCGATGCCGCCGGCAACGAAGACCGGCACGTCGTTGACGTGCGGCAGGATTTCCTGCGCCAGCACGCTGGTCGCGACCGGGCCGATATGGCCGCCGGCCTCCATACCCTCAATGACGATGGCGTCGGCGCCCATGCGCACCAGCTTCTTGACGATCGACAGCGCCGGCGCGAAGCACAGCAGCTTGGCGCCGGATTGCTTGACCCGCGCGACCGCTGGTGCCGACGGCAGAGCGCCAGCAAGCACGACGTGGCTGACACGACGGCGCGCGCAGACGTCGATCAGGTCCAACAACGCCGGATGGAGCGTGATCAGATTGACGCCGAACGGCTTCGTCGTGAGCGCCTGCGTCGCGGCGATCTCGGCGTCGAGCTGCGTCGGATTCATCGAGCCGCAGGCGATGACGCCAAAGCCACCGCCGTTCGAGATCGCAGCGACCAGGTTGCGCTCCGATACCCAGGTCATCGCGCCGCCCATGATGGCGTGTTCCGTGCCCAGAAAGCGGCAGCCGCGCGTCCACAGCCGGCCGAGCCAATCCGCGGCGCGGGCCCGGTCGGTGGCGGTCATTCGGCGTCGAGTCCGTAGGCGGTATGCAACGCGCGCACGGCGAGTTCGGTGTATTCCTCCGCCACCAGCACGCTCACCTTGATCTCCGAGGTCGAGATCACCTGGATGTTGATGTTCTTGTTCGCGAGGGTCGAGAACATCTTCTGCGCGACGCCGGCGTGGCTGCGCATGCCGACGCCGATGACCGAGATCTTGACGACGTTGGGATCGGGCTTGAGCTCGGCATAGGCCAGCGCCTTGCGTTGCGCCTCGAGCACTTTCACCGCGCGCGCGAGATCGGCCTTGCTGACCGTGAACGTCAGATCGGTCGTGCGCCCATCGTCGGAGATGTTCTGCACGATCATGTCGACGTTGATCGCGTGCTCGGCCAGCGGCCCGAAGATTGCCGCGGCCACGCCCGGCCGATCGGCCACCTTGACCAGCGTCACTTTGGCATCGTCGCGGCTATAGGCGATGCCGCTCACCACCTGCTTTTCCAAGATCTCGTCCTCGTCCACGACCAATGTACCCGGCGTATCCTCGAAGCTCGACAGCACCTGCACGCGCACGCGATGGTTCATCGCCATCTCGACCGAACGCGTCTGCAGGACCTTCGCGCCTTGCGAGGCGAATTCCAGCATCTCCTCGTAGGTTATTCTATCGAGCTTGCGCGCCTTCGCAACGATGCGCGGGTCCGACGTATAGACGCCGTCGACGTCGGTAAAGATGTCGCAGCGTTCGGCCTCGAGCGCCGCCGCAAGCGCGACCGCCGACGTATCGGAACCGCCGCGGCCGAGGGTCGTCACCCGCGAATCGGGACCGAGTCCCTGGAAACCGGCGACCACCGCGACCTGGCCGCGGGCGAGTCGGGCGCGCAACTCCTGGACCGCGATTTCGGCGATGCGCGCGCGGCCGTGCATACCGTCGGTCTGAATCGGAATCTGCCAGCCAAGCCACGAGCGCGCGTCGACACCGAGACCTTGCAACGCCAGCGCCAACAATCCGGCGGTGACTTGCTCGCCCGAGGCGACGACGACGTCATATTCGCGCGCGTCGTGCAGGCGCGCGATCTGGTTCGTCCAGTCGACCAGCTGGTTGGTCGCGCCGGCCATCGCCGAGACGACGACCGCGACCTCGTTGCCGGCGTCGACCTCGCGCTTGACGCGCTGGGCGACATTCTTGATCCGGTCGATCCCGGCGACCGAGGTGCCGCCGAATTTCTGTACGATGCGCGCCATGACAAAAAAGCCCGTGGGCTGGGAGGTTGCCGGCAAAAGGGCGGGTATACATACTCTTTACCGCAAGACTGGGGCAAGGCGGCGAAGGAACGGCACCATGGACGGAACTGACACGATTCCTGAACTGCCGCCCGCAGGACGCCAATGACCGCCACGCCCCGTCGCCAGCGGTCGCGCCGGCCAGGCCGGCGGCGGCCGGTTGCCGCACCGCGCCGACGGTCGACGGTCGACGCCGGCGAGATCGCCAATTTCGCCGCCGTGGCGCGCGCCTGGTGGGACCCGGACGGCGAGTTCCGTCCGCTCCATCGACTCAATCCGGTGCGGCTGACCTTCCTGCGCGATCAGTTGGCGCGCCATTTCGGTCGCGATCCGACGTCGACCCGCCCATTCAAGGGTCTCACGCTGCTCGACATCGGCTGTGGCGGCGGCATTGTCGCCGAGCCGCTGGCACGGCTCGGTTTCGCGGTCACCGGGATCGACGCAGACGCGACGGCGATCCGGATTGCGCGCGCGCACGCCGCCGACGCCGGGCTGGCAATCGATTACCGACAGGCCGCCGCCGAAGACTTGGCGCGGGCGCGCCAGCGTTTCGATGCCGTGTTGGCGCTGGAGGTGATCGAACACAGCGCCGATCCGGAATTGTTTCTCGCCACAGCCACGTCGTTGATGGCGCCTGCCGGCGCTTTTGCGCTGTCGACACTCAGCCGCACGCTCCGTTCCTTTCTCTTGGCGATTGTCGGCGCCGAGTACCTACTGCGCTGGGTGCCCCGCGGCACGCACCGCTGGTCGAAATTCGTGCGCCCCTCGGAAGTGGCTGAAATACTTCGTAAAAATGGTCTCGAAACCGGGACCGTCACGGCCTTGAATTACGCACCGGGCGGCGGCATTTGGCGGCTCGGCGGGCGGCCCAACGTCAATTATTTACTATTTGCCAGCAAACCGGCGGGGAAATAATCTTATGTATTGTGCCGATCCTCGGACTAGAGCGGTTCGAGAGTGAGGGCATTTCACCAGTCCAAAGACGGATCTCAACCGTCGGCCTTGGATGGAATGTGGGGGGTTATTATCCGATGGTGCATCCATGAACGCATTTGCGTCGCCGTCCGGCGAAGTCGCGCGGCTGTCCGGTAAAATCAAATGGTTCAATCGCAGCAAGGGCTTCGGGTTCATCGTTCCGGATGACGGAACGAGCGATGTGTTCTTGCCGCTCGCCGTGCTCGAGCGATCGGGCTTCGGCGAGGCACCCGACGGCGCCAGCATCACCATCGAGTGGATGCAAGGGCCGAAGGGCCGCGCCGCGACCCAAGTCCTCGATCTCGATGCCTCGACCGCCACGCCCCGGGCGCCCAGGGAACGTGGGGGCGAACGCGGTGGCTTCCGGTCACGCGACGGCGGTGGCGGCGGTGGCGACATGTCGTCGGGTCCGGCCGAATCGCTCGACGGCGTGGTCAAATGGTACGACCCGGCGCGCGGCTTCGGATTTGTCCTGCCGAACGACGGCAGCAAGGACATCTTCGTGCACATCACGGCGTTGCGCCGCTCCGGCATTGATGGTCTGGAGCCCGGCCAACCGGTGCGCATGATGGTGTCGCAGGCCCGCCGCGGACGCGAAGCCTCGTCGATCGAGTTACTGGCGCACAACGGCTGACGATTTTCGTCACCGCGTCCGCGGACCGACTGCGACGCCGGAGAGTGCCGCCGCGGCGGCGGCGATGAAGAACGCCACCCGGTAACTGTCCGTTACATCGATGATGGCGCCGAATATCGGCGGCCCAAGCAGCGCGCCGACGAACGTCAGCGCGAGCGCACCGCCGGTCGCCATGCCGGCGCTACCGGCCGGCGCCAAGCGCGCGACTTCGGCGAGAAACACGCCGTTCCACCCCAACGCCACAGCGCCGAGCGCCGCCGCCACGACCAGCACGAGCGCCAACGGCCAGCCCGGCCCGATCAGCGCCAGCAACCCGCCGGTCGCGCCGATGGCCACGCCGAGCAGGCTCAACGCCTGCCGCGCGCTGACCAGCCGGTCGGCTGTCCAGCCCCACAGGATGCGACCGGCGATGCCGGCGGCCTGCAACACCGCCATCACCACACCCGCCGCGACCAACGCCATGCCGGCGCGCTCGGTCAGGAAGTTGACGACGAAGGCGCTGACGCACAGCTGCATCGCCGAATAGCTGAGTGAAGCGAGCGCCAGCCGGCGCAGCACCGGCTCGCCGAGCACCATGTTGACGGCCGCAACGATATGACTGCCGCTCGCCGCCGTCGGATCGGCATCGTCGTCGAGGCGCTTGTGCAGTGGCTCGCAGACAATCGCGAGCAAGGCGCCGACCGCTGCGACCGCGAGCGCCGCGCCGCGCCAACCAAACGGAAGCGCCAGCGGCGGCACGACCAGTCCCGCCAACGCGCCGCCCAGCGGCACGCCGGTTTGCTTGATCGAAAAGACGAGCGCGCGCCGCGCCGGCGGCGTCTGGCGGATCAGGAGATGCGAGCTCGCCGGCGTCATCGGCCCATAGCCGACGCCGATGAACACGGCACCGACGAGGCCGAGCCAGATCGATGCGCTGGCCAGCAGCGCCAACCCTGCGGCGCCGATCAGCAACGCCGCTTGGCTGACCCGGATCGCACCGTACCGCCGCACCGGTCCGCCCGACATGCCGGTCGAGAGACACGCCGCGGCATAGACGACAGCGGTGAAGACGCCGATGTGGTTGGCGCTGACGCCGAACGCGGGTGCCGCGAGCCCGGCAAACACCGGCGGCGCCAACACCATCAGGGTGGCGAGCGCCTGGATGGCGAGCGTGGCGATCAGAACGAGCATGGTGGCGCGCGACGGTCCGGTGAGCGGGGCTGCTGTGAATCCCGGGGATATCCGAATCGCAAGTATTGGCCGGTTCTGTCGCTCATGATACCGTATTTAGTGGTTGGACGATCTCTCACCACGATATACGGGGGGACGGCTTATGGAATCGATTTGGACGGCTGAACTCGTACAGAACCTTGCCCGACTCTGGGACGAAGGGCATTCGACGGCCGAAATCGGCCGCCGACTCGGAGTCAGCAAGAATGCCGTGGTGGGGAAGGCGCATCGGTTGTCGCTCACGCCGCGGCCATCGCCGCTGAAGCGTCCGCCGATGCGTCGCCCCGCCCCGGTGGCGGCGGCAACCGGCAGCGGAAACTGCTCCTGGCCGACCGGGCACCCGGGCGACAGGGATTTCGGTTTCTGCGGCAAGCGCACGCTCGCCGGCAAGCCGTACTGCGCCGAGCACGCGTCGATGGCCTATGTACGGCCGAAGAACCACAACGCAGCCTGAATCGTACTGAAACGAGTCAACCGAACGCTTCCGGCGGCACCGCTGGGAGCGTTCGCGTTTCAGTGGAAATACCATAGGCCGCGTTTCGCCGACCGCGCCGCGCCCTGGGCCGGAAGATAATCGTAGCTCTGGTTCGAATCGGCGAGCGCCAGACCTTCGATGACGAGAAAGCGGCCGAGATCGTTGCCTTGTTCGTCGAGACAGATCGCGCCGATCGTGCCGCGCTGACCCGGCGGCACGCGACAGGCGACGATCGAATGCCCAGCCAGTTTCTGGGTCAGCGCCGCCGTGGCCACCACGGCGCATGGTTTCACCGTACCGTTGGTGCCGGCGCAGTGATCGTCGGGCGCGGCCGGTGCGACACCGAATAGCTGCACCGTCTGGCCTTGGACGTCGAGCGTGAGCGGGCCGGTTACCCGGGCGTGGCCGCTGAACACCGCCGGTCGGCCGACAGGCGCGAACAGTTCAGGTCGTGGCGGCGACGGCCTGGCCGGTGCGGCAACGGATACCGCCCGCTGCGACTCGGATGACGACGCCGGCATGGGCGCGGCCGGAACGACGGTGAACGTCCGGCCTTTGCGGTCGCTCATCGTCACCGTGCCGAACTGCTTGGTGTCGTGGTCGTTCGGCACGACGTGAACGGCTGGCGGCGCCACCGCAACGGTCGGCAGGTCCGGCACTGCCGACGCTGCTGACGCCGGACTAGACGGCGGCAGATCGACGTGCGGCGCCGGCGACGGTGCCAGGATCAACGCGGCTCCATCGCTGAGCGCGGAACGCAGCGCCGAATTTGTCGCCGTATCCGGTGGCGGCGATGTGGCCGTAGCCGTGGTTCCGGGCTGCGGCAGTGGTGCCGGCGCCTTCGCCGCCTCTGGCTTGGGTGTCGGTTGCGGCGGCGCGACCGCGGCGCTTTGGATCGCCGCTTTGTGATGCCGCACGATCGTCGTCGTCGCCCAGCCGGCGAGGGCGACGCCGAGCGCGATCACCAGCCACTTGCGCAGCAAAAGGCTGCGAGCGTGCCGGGTCCAGGCCTTGCGGACGGGGTGATTTTCGCTTGACATACGGCCGTTACGTCTGCGCCATCTGATGCTTAAAGCTACCTCAACCGGACCAATTTCTGAGGTTTTACCATGGGTTCCTTCAGCCTGCTGCATTGGCTGGTTGTTCTCGTCATCATCGTCCTGTTGTTCGGGGCCGGCAAACTGCCGCGGGTCATGGGCGACTTCGCCAAGGGCATCAAGGCCTTCAAGGCGGGCATGCGCGAAGGCGACGAAACCGAGGACAAGCCGCAACAGCAGGTGCA
>DATEMD010000185.1:0-9936 GCA_035275845.1 Allostellaceae bacterium
CGCAAGCGCTGGCTCCAGGGCGGCTTCAAGGTTGCCGGCATCGGCGCGCCGCGTGACTTGACCTATCCGGTCGAATGGATCGGCGCCGGGCCGGAGACACTCGCCGATCTGGTTGCCGGCAAGCACAAATTCATCGAGACGCTCAAGGCGGCGAAGCGGCCGATGCTGGTGCTGGGGCAGGGCGTGCTCCGACGTCGCGACGGCGCAGCGATCCTGCATCTGGCGCGCACGCTAGCCGAAAGCGCCGGCCTGGTGCGCGAGGATTGGAACGGCTTCAATGTGCTGCACACCGCGGCCGCGCGCGTCGGCGGCCTCGATCTGGGTTTCGTGCCGCAGTCGGGCGGTCGCGATACCGCCGGTATCCTGGCAGGCTGCGAGAAAGGCGAAATCGAATTCGTCTATCTGCTTGGCGCCGACGAGCTCGACATGAAACGGCTGGGCAAGGCCTTCGTCGTTTATCAAGGCCACCACGGCGACGCTGGCGCGCATCGCGCCGACGTGGTGCTGCCGGGCGCCGCCTATACCGAGAAGGACGGCACCTACGTCAATACCGAAGGCCGCGTGCAGCATGGCCGCCGCGCCATCTTCCCGCTGGGCGATGCGCGCGACGACTGGACGATCGTGCGCGCGCTGTCCGAAGTGCTCGGCCGTAAGCTGCCGTATGACAATCTGCGCGCCGTGCGCCGCCGCTTGGCCGAAGTCAACGGCGTCTTCGGCCGGCTCGACGAAGCGCCGCGCGCGGCCTGGGGCAAATTCGGCCAGGACGGCCGCATCGAGCGCGAACCGTTCGCCTATCCGATCGCCGACTATTACCGCACCGACACGATCAGTCGCGCTTCGGCGACCATGGCGGAATGCGCAGCGCAGTTCGGCGGCGCGGCGAGGACGGGCACGCATGGCTGAGCTCTTGCGCGATTATGGCCTGCCGACCGCGATCACCATCGCCGAGATTCTGGCGATCGTCGTGCCGTTGCTCCTTGCGGTGGCGTATTTGACTTACGCCGAGCGCAAAGTTCTGGCGGCGGCGCAGCTGCGCAAAGGCCCCAACGTCGTCGGCCCGTTCGGCCTGTTCCAGCCGCTGGCCGACGGCCTCAAGCTGTTGATGAAGGAGACCGTGATTCCGGCCGGCGCCAACCGCGTCGTTTTCGTCGCCGCGCCGATCATCACCTTCGTGCTCAGCCTGATCGCATGGGCCGTGATCCCATTCGACGCCGGCGTCGTGCTGGCCAACATCAATGTCGGCATCCTCTATCTGTTCGCGATCTCGTCGCTCGGCGTCTACGGCATCATCATGGCGGGTTGGTCGTCGAACTCGCGTTACGCCTTCCTTGGCGGCCTGCGCTCGGCGGCGCAGATGGTGTCGTACGAGGTCTCGATCGGCTTCGTCATCGTCTCGGTGCTGCTGTGCGTCGGCTCGCTGAACTTGAGCGACATCGTCGAGGCGCAGAAGACGGTGTGGTACTGCCTGCCGCTGTTTCCGATGTTCATCGTATTCTTCATTTCCGGGCTGGCCGAGACCAACCGCTCGCCGTTCGACCTGCCCGAAGGCGAATCCGAGCTGGTCGCTGGCTTCTTCGTCGAATATTCGTCGATGACCTTCGCGCTCTTCTATCTCGGCGAATACGCCAACATGATCCTGATGAGCGCGATGACCAGCATTCTATTCCTCGGCGGCTGGTTGCCGCCGTTCGGCGTGGCGCCCTTCACCTGGATTCCGGGGCCGATCTGGTTCTTCGCCAAGATCGCCTTCGTGCTGTTCTGCTTCCTCTGGGTGCGCGCAACCATGCCGCGCTACCGCTACGACCAATTGATGCGGCTTGGCTGGAAAGTGTTCCTGCCGCTGTCGTTGGCCTGGCTCGCCGCCACCGCGGCGTTCCTGGTGTTCACCGGCAGGCTTCCGGCGTAGGAGATGGCCATGGGACGCGTCGACCGCCATGCCTACAGCCTGCTGCTGACCGAACTCGTCTCCGGTCTGTGGCTGACGCTGACCTATATGTTCAAGCGCCCGGTGACGGTGAACTACCCCTATGAGAAGGGGCCGCTCAGCCCGCGCTTCCGCGGCGAACATGTGCTGCGGCGTTACCCCAACGGCGAAGAGCGGTGCATCGCTTGCAAGCTGTGCGAGGCGGTATGTCCGGCGCTCGCCATCACCATCGAGGCCGAGCCGCGCGACGACGGCAGCCGGCGTACGACGCGCTATGACATCGACATGACCAAGTGCATCTATTGCGGCCTGTGCCAGGAAGCCTGTCCGGTTGATGCGATCGTCGAAGGGCCGAACTTTGAGTTCGCGGCCGAGACGCGCGAAGAGCTGTTCTACGACAAGGCCAAATTGCTTGCGAACGGCGACCGCTGGGAAGCGGAGATCGCCGCCAATCTCGCGCTCGACGCACCTTACCGTTGAGCCACCGCATATGATCATCCAGGCGCTCGCCTTCTACGCATTTGCCGCCGTCGCCATCGCCTCGGGCGTGATGGTGATTTCGGCGCGCAACCCGGTGCATTCGGTGCTGTTCCTGATCCTGGCGTTCTTCAACGCCGCCGGCCTGTTCGTGCTGCTGGGCGCCGAGTTCCTCGCGATGATCCTGGTCATCGTCTATGTCGGCGCGGTCGCGGTGCTGTTCCTGTTCGTGGTGATGATGCTCGACATCAATTTCGTCGAGCTGCGCCAGGGCTTCCTGCAATATCTGCCGGTCGGCGCGCTGATCGGGCTTATCCTGCTGGCTGAACTGATCCTGATGTTCGGCGCCTGGGTGGCGGCGCCGGGCGCACCGCAGGTCGCGGTCGCACCGACGCCGAGCGCGCTCAGCAACACGGCGGCGCTCGGGGCGCTGCTCTACACGCATTACGTTTACGCGTTCCAGACCGCGGGCGCCGTTCTGCTGGTGGCGATGATCGGCGCCATCGTGCTGACCCACCGCGCGCGGCCCGACACCCGCCGTCAGCGCATTGCGCGCCAGGTTTCGCGTCGCCGCGACGAGACGCTCGAGATCGTCAAGGTGCGGCCAGGGGAGGGTGTCTGATGTTGCAGATCGGGCTCGCCCATTACCTCACCGTCGCCGCGATTCTCTTCACGCTCGGCGTCTTCGGCATCTTTTTGAATCGTAAGAACGTCATCATCATCCTGATGTCGGTCGAGCTGATGCTGCTGGCGGTGAACATCAATTTCGTCGCCTTCTCGGCGTTCCTGCACGATCTCGTCGGCCAGATCTTCGCCATGTTCGTTTTGACCGTGGCGGCGGCCGAAGCGGCGATCGGCCTTGCCATCCTTGTGGTCTATTTCCGTAACCGCGGCACCATCGCGGTTGAAGACATCAATCGGATGAAGGGCTGAACGCTCGATGCACGTCGCCGCTGTTTTCCTGCCGCTGATTGCGGCCTTCATCGCCGGTTTCTTCGGCCGCTGGATCGGCGACCGCGGTGCGCAGCTTGTCACCTGCTTGGCGCTCGTCGCAGCAGCCGTGCTCGGCGCCATCGTCTTCTGGAGCGTCGCCTTTGGCGGCCATCCGCGCACCGTCGAGCTGTTGACCTGGATCAACACCGGCGACCTCCAGGTCCATTGGGCGCTGCGTTACGACACGCTGTCGGCGGTGATGGTGGCGATGGTCACCCTGGTTTCGGCCATGGTGCACATCTATTCCGTCGGCTACATGGCGCACGACAAGTCGGTGCCGCGCTTCATGTCGTACCTGTCGCTGTTCACTTTCTTCATGCTGATGCTAGTGACCAGCGACAATTTCGTGCAGCTGTTCTTCGGTTGGGAAGGCGTCGGCCTCGCTTCGTACCTGTTGATCGGCTTCTGGTACGACCGATCGACCGCCAATGCTGCCGCAATCAAGGCCTTTGTCGTCAACCGTGTCGGCGATTTCGGCTTCGCGCTCGGGATTTTCGCCGTCTACCTGATTTTCGGCTCACTGCAATTCGACACCGTGTTCGCCGCTGCACCCGACGCGGCGCATCACACTATTGGCTTCCTCGGTCACCAGTTCGACGCGCTCACCATCACTTGCGTCCTGCTGTTCGTCGGCGCGATGGGCAAGTCGGCACAGCTTGGCCTGCACACCTGGCTGCCGGACGCGATGGAGGGCCCGACGCCGGTTTCGGCCTTGATCCATGCCGCGACCATGGTCACCGCCGGCGTATTCATGCTGGCGCGGCTGTCGCCGCTGTTTGAATACTCACCGACGGCGCTTGCCATCGTCGTGGTGGTCGGCGGCTCGACCGCAATGTTCGCCGCCACCATCGGCATGGCGCAGAACGACATCAAGCGCGTCATCGCCTATTCGACGTGCAGCCAGCTCGGCTACATGTTCTTTGCCGCCGGCGTATCGGCCTATGGCGCGGCGATGTTCCACCTGCTGACACATGCCTTCTTTAAGGCGCTGCTGTTCCTCGGCGCCGGCTCGGTGATCCATGCCATGTCGGGCGAACAGGACATGCGCAAGATGGGCGGGCTGGCCAAGCTGATCCCGGCGACTTATGTCCTGATGTGGATCGGCAGCTTGGCGCTCGGCGGCATTTGGCCGTTCGCCGGCTATTACTCCAAGGACACGATCCTCGAGGCGTCGTGGGCCGCCGGCACGGATGTTGGTCATTACGCCTATTGGCTCGGCACCTTCGCGGCGTTCCTCACGGCGTTCTATTCCTGGCGGCTGCTGTTCTTGACCTTCCACGGCAAGCCGCGCGCCAGCCGCGAGGTCATGGCGCATGTCCATGAATCGCCGCCGGTGATGATCCTGCCGCTGGTGGTGCTGGCGGCGGGCGCGCTGTTCGCCGGCATGATCGGCTACCACTGGCTGGTGGGCGAAGGCCGTGAGGCGTTCTGGGGCGATTCAATCCTCGTGCTGGCCGGCCACGACACCGTCGGTGGCGCCGAACACGTACCGTTCTGGGTGTCGAAGCTGCCGTTGGCGATGGGCGTCGCGGGTATCGCCGTCGCGTGGCTCGCCTATATCGTCGAAACCGGTATCCCGGCGTGGTTCACGCACTACTTCCGGCCGATCTAC
Organism: Allostellaceae bacterium; assembly: GCA_035275845.1. GTDB lineage: Bacteria > Pseudomonadota > Alphaproteobacteria > ATCC43930 > CGMCC-115725 > REEB95. Next base: position 5,007 of record DATEMD010000185.1, read on the forward strand.
GTCTTCCTGCTCAACAAATGGTATATCGACGAGCTCTATGACGCGGTCATCGTCCGGCCGGCGATGTGGTTCGGCGTCCGGCTGTGGAAGGACGGCGACGGCGCGGTGATCGACGGCTTCGGTCCCGACGGATTCGCCAAAATGACGCGCGGCATGGCGGCGGTGCTGAGCCGCTTCCAGACCGGCTATCTCTATCATTACGTCTTCGCCATGTTCGTCGGCGCGGTGGTGCTGGTGTCGTGGTACGTGCTGCGGCAGATGGGATGACCACGATGGCGCACTGGCCCCTTCTGTCCCTCACCACGTTCCTGCCGCTGGCTGGCGTCGCTGCCATCCTGGTGCTGCGCGGCGACGAACAGGCCGTCGCGCGCAATGCGCGCTGGATTGCGCTGTGGACGTCGCTGATCGTCTTCGCCGTGTCGCTTGCCGTCTGGGCGAATTTCGATCCGACGCGCTCCGACTTCCAGTTCGTCGAGCAAGCCGACTGGCTGCCCGATTTCAATATCGGCTATCACATGGGCGTCGACGGCATCTCACTGTTCTTCGTCCTGTTGTCGACGTTCCTGACGCCGATCTGCATCATCGCCAGCTGGACCGCGATCCAGCGACGCGTGAAGGAATACATGATCGCCTTCCTCGCGCTCGAAACGATGATGGTCGGCATCTTCTGCGCGCTCGATTTCATCCTGTTCTACGTCTTCTTCGAGGGCGTGCTGGTGCCGATGTTCTTGATCATCGGTGTGTGGGGCGGCCCGCGCCGGGTCTATTCCGCGTTCAAGTTCTTCCTCTACACGCTGCTGGGTTCGGTGCTGTCGCTGTTGGCGATCCTCGCCATCTATTTCGTCACCGGCACCGCCGACATTCCCGAGGCGCTCGCCTTCAACTTCCCGACCGCGCTCCAACACTGGCTGTGGCTTGCCTTCTTCGCGTCGTTTGCGGTCAAGGTGCCGATGTGGCCGTTCCACACCTGGCTGCCCGACGCGCATGTCGAGGCGCCGACGGCGGGCTCGGTGATCCTGGCCGGCGTGCTGCTGAAGCTGGGCGGCTACGGCTTCATCCGCTTCTCGTTGCCGATGTTCCCGGCGGCGTCCGCCACGTTCACGCCGCTCGTCTTCACGCTGTCGGTCGTCGCCATCATCTACACCTCGCTGGTGGCGTTGGCGCAGCAGGACATGAAGAAGCTCATCGCCTATTCGTCGGTGGCGCATATGGGCTTCGTCACCATCGGCATCTTCACCGTGACGCCCGAAGGGTTGCAGGGCGCCATGGTCCAGATGCTGAGCCATGGCGTCGTCTCGGCCGCGCTCTTCCTGTGTGTCGGCGTGATCTATGACCGGCTGCATACGCGCGAGATCGCGCGCTACGGCGGCCTCGCCGAGAACATGCCGAAATACGCCTGCGCCTTCATGGTCTTCATGCTGGCCTCGGTCGGCTTGCCGGGCACCAGCGGCTTCGTCGGTGAGTTCCTGGCGATGATCGGCGCCTTCCAGGTCAACACCTGGGTCGCGTTCCTCGGCATGATCGGCGTGATCCTGGGCGCGGCTTACATGCTCTGGCTCTACCGCCGCATCATCTTCGAGAAAATCACGCACGCTGACGTGCGCGCCATGGTCGATCTCAATCCGCGCGAGATCCTGATATTCGCGCCGATGATCGCGGTGGTGCTGTGGATGGGTATCTATCCGGCCTCGTTCCTGAAGCCGATGCAGCCGTCGATCGCCAACTTGATCGAGCGCGTTCAGGTGTCGCAGCGCGCGGCCGCAACCACGCTGGCGCAACGGTGACGCGATGACCGCCGCACCCGATTTCCTCATCGTCCTGCCCGAGATGTTCCTCGGTGGCGCGGCCATGCTGTTGCTGCTGGTCGGCGTCTATGCCGGCGCGTGCGCCACGCGGTTCGTCAGCTGGCTGTGCGTGCTGGCACTCGTTGCGACGCTCGCGATCTTGCTGCAGCCGGTGTGGAGCAGCGCTGCCGCACCGCGGCAGGTCGGCCTCTTCGGCATGTTCGTTAGCGACAGCCTCGGCGTCTTCACTCAGACGCTGGTCATCCTAGGCTCGATCCTGTCGCTGCTGATCGCCATGCGCTTCAACGAACGCGAAGGCATTGCGCGCATCGAATTCCCGGTCTTGGTGCTGATCGCCACCGCCGGCATGATGATGATGATCGCGGCCAACGACCTGATCGCGCTCTATCTCGGGCTCGAGCTGCAAAGCCTGGCGCTTTACGTTCTGGCCGCGTTCGCCCGCGACGACGTGCGTTCGACCGAAGCCGGGCTTAAATACTTCGTTCTGGGCGCGGTGGCCTCGGGCATGCTGCTGTTCGGCGCCTCGATGGTCTACGGCTTCGCCGGCACCACCAGCTTCGACGGTTTGGCCAAGCTGTTCGCGGGCGGTGGCGGCAACGGCATCGGCCTGATCACCGGCATCGTCTTTATTTCCGTCGGTCTGGCGTTCAAGGTTTCGGCAGTGCCGTTCCATATGTGGACGCCCGACGTTTATGAAGGCGCGCCAACGCCGGTCACCGCGTTCTTCTCGGTCGCGCCGAAGATCGCCGCGCTGACCTTGTTTCTGCGCGTCATGCTGCAGCCGTTCGGCGGCCTGTCGGCCGATTGGCAGCAGATCATCTGGGTGATCTCGTTCGCCTCGATGGCGTGGGGCGCGTTCGCCGCGATCGCGCAAAGCAATATCAAACGGCTGATGGCCTATTCGTCGATTGGGCACGTTGGCTACGCCCTTATCGGGCTCGCGGCGGGGAGTGCCGCGGGCGTGCGCGGCGTCCTGGTCTATCTGGCGATCTATCTGTTCATGAACGCCGGCACCTTCGCCGTCATCCTGTGCATGCGGCGCGACGGCAAGATGGTCGAAGGCATCGACGACCTCGCGGGCCTGTCGCGTACTCATCCGGCGCTGGCGCTTGCGCTTGCGATCTTCATGTTCTCGCTCGCCGGCATTCCGCCGCTCGCCGGCTTCTTCGCTAAGCTCTATGTCTTCATCGCGGCGATCGACGCCGGCCTGCCGGTTCTAGCCGTGCTCGGCGTGCTCACCAGCGTCGTCGGCGCCTATTACTATCTGCGTATCGTCAAAGTGATGTATTTCGACGAGGCGCGCGGCGCGTTCGACCGGCCGTTCGGCGGTGAGGTTGCAGCGGTGATCCTGGTCTGCGCGATCATCATCATGTTTTTCATCGTCTGGCCGGGACCGATGCTCAACGGCGCCGACGCCGTCGCCGCCACGCTCTTCCCGGGATGAGCGACGCGCTGCCGCCGTTCTTCCGGCTCGCCGCGTTCGACACGCTTGCCAGTACCAGCGACGAAGCTCGTCGCCTCGCGCGCGCAGGGGCTGCCGAAGGCACGGTGGTGACGGCGCGGGTCCAAACCGCCGGCCGCGGCCGGCAGGGCCGGACCTGGGTGTCGCAACCCGACAACCTTCACGCCTCGGTGCTGTTGCGGCCGGACGCACCGATGGCGCGCGCGGCACAACTCGGGTTCGCCGCCGGCTTGGCGGTCACCGACGCGTTCCAGGCGTTCGCGCCCAAGGCGTCGATCACGCTCAAATGGCCTAACGACGTGCTGCTCGATGGCGGCAAGGTCGCCGGCATCCTGCTGGAAAGCGAAGGCGACGCCGTTGGCCGGGTCGCCTTCGTCGTGATCGGCATCGGCGTCAATCTGGCGGCCTACCCGCCCGACACCGAGTTCCCGGCCACCTCGCTCAAGGCGGCGGCTGGAACCGCGCCCAAGCCCGAGGCCTTTCTCGCCGTGCTCGCGCCGGCCCTCGCGCTTTGGTATGAGCGGTGGCGCGCCGACGGCTTTGCCGCATTGCGCCGAGCTTGGCTCGAGCGTGCGGCCGGCCTCGGCCAGGCGTTGCGCGCACGCCTGCCGGGTGAGACGGTCGAAGGCCGTTTCGCCGGGCTCGACGACGACGGAATGCTGCTGCTCGATGCGCCGGGCGGTCGGCGCCGCATCGCCGCCGGTGACGTGTTTCCGATGGTGGCCGAAGGCTAGGAGATCGCATGCTACTCGCCATCAACGCCAATAACACCAACACGGTCTTCGCCGTATGGGACGGCGCTAAGCTCAAGGGCGCCTGGCGCATCGCCACCGATCCGCACCGCACGTCCGACGAATATGTCGTCTGGCTCGACCATCTGCTGGCGCTGGAGAAGCTGTCGCGCGCGCGGCTCGACCGCGCGATCATCGCCAGCGTCGTGCCCGAGGCGAATTTCAATCTGCGCCTGCTGTGCCGCCACTATTGCCGCACCGAACCCTTGGTTGTGGGTGAACCTGACGTCGTGCTTGGCACCAAGGCGATGGTCGATCGCGCGGAGGAGGTCGGCGCAGACCGGCTGGTCAACACCGTCGCGGCGCACGACCGCTACGGCGGCCCGCTGATTGTCGTCGACTTCGGCACCGCGACAACCTTCGACGTGATCGACGGCGACGGCAACTACCGCGGCGGCGTGATCGCGCCCGGCGTGAACCTGTCGCTCCAGGCGCTGCACCAAGCCGCGGCCAAGTTGCCGATGGTGCCCATCCGCCGCAGCGAGAAGGTAATCGGCACCAGCACCGTCGCCTGCATGCAATCGGGCATCTATTGGGGCTATGTCGCGCTGATCGAAGGGCTGGTGGCGCGCATCCGCAAGGAGTTCGGCAAGAAGCCGATGAAAACTGTGGCTACAGGAGGCCTCGCGCCGCTGTTCGACGGCGCGACGCCGGCGATCGAGCGCACCGATCCGCACCTGACGCTGTGGGGTCTCCGGCTGATTGCCGAGCGCAACCCGCCAGCCGGCAAGCGCAAGGGGACTTCGCGCAAGGCATGAACGGCGCCGCGCCCGCACCCAACCGGCCCGACGAGCTCGCCTTCCTGGCGCTCGGCGGGGTGGGCGAGATCGGCATGAACCTGTCGCTCTACGGCTACAAAGGCCGCTGGCTGA
>DATEMD010000186.1:0-10563 GCA_035275845.1 Allostellaceae bacterium
ATGCGGCGCGGCCGTGAGCTCGCTCACGAGTGTTTGAAACGCCGCCAGATTTGGCGCCACGCATTTCAACACGAAATCGATCTCGCCCGACAGCATCCAGCACTCGCGGACAAACGGCTCGGCGCGTACGAAACTCTCGAACGCACGCAGGTCGGCGTCGGCCTGGCTCGCAAGATGCACCGAGGCGAACACCGTGACGTCGAAACCGAGCTTCCTGGAATCGAGCAGCCCGCGATAACCGGTGATGTAACCGGCCTCTTCCAGCGCGCGCACGCGGCGCAGGCAGGGCGGCGGCGAAATGCCGACGCGGCGCGCCAGTTCGACATTGGTGATTCGGCCGTCCGACTGAATCTCCTGCAGGATCTTGAAATCGATGTTGTCGAGGTCCTTCGACACCGTTGTCCCCGTGGCATTCCCAGCAAAAGTCGGTCGCGCCGACGGCGTGTTCTTAGCGCGAATCCGGCGGCGTTTGGTAATTTTATTTCGTTCCCGATACAATTCGCCGGGTTTCCGCCGGGATTCGGGTTGCGCTGCTTGCATAGCAGGTCGGATAGCCTAGATTATCAAACGCTCCCTTGAGTCATGCGGACCTCGCGGGTCTAGGCCTTCAACCGACACTGCGCTTCGTCCCGGCCCGGTGGGCACCAAACCGGGATTTGTCGCATGCCCCAAACCGTTTCCGCCAAGGTCGTCATCATCGGATCGGGCCCCGCCGGCTACACCGCCGCGATCTATGCCGCCCGCGCGATGCTCGACCCGGTGCTGATCCAGGGCATGCAGCCTGGCGGCCAGCTCACCATCACCACCGACGTCGAGAATTATCCCGGCTTCGCCAAGGCCATCCAGGGTCCTTGGCTGATGGAGCAGATGCAGGAACAGGCGGTGCATGTCGGCACGACACTGATTTCCGACATCATCGTCAAAGCCGATCTGTCGAAGCGGCCCTTTCACTGCGTCGGCGATTCGGGCGACGAATACGTCGCCGAGACCATCGCCATCTGCACCGGCGCCGAGGCGCGCTGGCTGAAAGTTCCCGGCGAGACGCTGCTGCGCGGCGCCGGCGTTTCGGCCTGCGCGACCTGCGACGGGTTCTTTTTCCGCGGCAAGGAAGTCCTGGTCATCGGCGGCGGCAACACCGCGGTCGAGGAAGCGCTTTACCTCACGCACCACGCCACCAAGGTCACGCTGATCCACCGCCGGGACCAGTTGCGCGCCGAGAAGATTCTCCAGGCGCGGTTGTTCGCGCATCCCAAGATCAAGGTCGTGTGGGACAGCGTGATCGAGGAAATCGTCGGCGCCGGCGAGCCGGCACACGTCACCGGCGTCCGCCTCAAGAACGTCAAAACCGGCGCGACCTCGACCCTCGCCTGCGACGGCGTTTTCGTCGCCATCGGCCACAATCCGGTGACCGGTCTGTTCAAGGGCCAGCTCAAGACGGACACCGACGGCTATTTGATCGCCAAACCCGATTCGACGGCGACCGACATTCCCGGCGTTTTCGCCGCCGGCGACGTCAAGGACAAGATCTTCCGCCAGGCGGTGACCGCCGCCGGCATGGGCTGCATGGCAGCGCTGGAAGCTGAGAAATTTCTCGCCGCGCAGGAAGCGGGCGCGCTGCGGGCCGCGGAATAGGCGCCAATGGACTGGGACAAGCTACGGGTTTTCCACGCGGTCGCCGAAGCCGGAAGCTTCACGCACGCCGGCGAGGCCCTGAACCTGTCGCAATCGGCGGTCAGCCGCCAGATCAGCGCGCTCGAGGACAGTCTGTCGGTGCCACTGTTCCATCGCCACGCGCGCGGTTTGATCCTGACCGAGCAAGGCGACCTGCTCTACCGCACGGCGCGCGAGGTCTTCGCCAAGCTGGCGATGACCGAAGCGATGCTGACGGAATCGAAGGACCGGCCGAAAGGTCCGCTCAAGGTCACCACCACCGTCGCCTTCGGCGCGTCGTGGCTGACGCCGCGCGTGCGCGAATTCGTCGACCTTTATCCCGAAATCGAGGTCAGCCTCGCACTCGACGACAGCGAACTCGACCTCTCGATGCGCGAGGCCGACGTCGCCATCCGCATGTCGCCCCCTCGCCAGCCCGATCTGGTGCAGCGGCATCTGCTGACCGTGCGCTATCTCGCCTATGCGTCGCCCGAGTATCTGAAGAAGCACGGCACGCCGCGCAACGCCGAAGATCTCGACAAGCACCGCATCATCGTCTACGGGCCCGAGACCCGTCCGGTGCGCAACGTGAACTGGGTGATCGAGGCCGGCTCGCGCGCCGGCCACGAACGGCGGCCGATTCTTGCGGTCAACAATCTCTACGCCATCGCCCAGGCGATTCAGAACGGGCTCGGCATCGGCGTGCTGCCGGATTACATGCCGACCGAAAACCACAACATGGTGCGCGTTCTGCTCGAGGCCAAGCCGGTCGAGGCTGCGGCCTATTTCGTTTATCCCGAAGAGCTGCGCAATTCGAAGCGCATCGCGGTGTTCCGCGATTTCCTGCTGCACAAGGTCGGCGAGAACCGCAACGGCAGCGGTTGAGCCGTCAGCGCCAGCGACAGCTGTAAATGCTGCCGGCACTCGACAGCGCGGCGGCGTGCGCGCTAACCTTAATCAATATTAATCAACCGGCGCGACACACGGGATGGTGTGCCGCGCTTCTCGAGGACCCCGATGCGCGATCGCTGGCCGGTCTTCTTCGCCATGACGGTGTCGAGCCTCGCCGTCCTGGCGACCGCCATCGCCGCGGGTCTGGCGCTGCTACAGGGCACCCAGCCGGCCGCGTTCGGACTCGGTATCGTCGGCATGCTCGCGGCGTCGCTCGGCATGCTGGCGATCATCCGCTGGACGCTCGACGCCAGCGAGACCTATCCCGATTACCGCTATCGCCGCGCCGTCGCCGCGGGTCCTTCCGGATTTGCGACGGCCATGTATGCGGGCGAGCGCCCGCAATCGGAATCGCTGCGCCAGCATCAACTGGTTCAACCGGAAAACCTCGGCGACAATGTTGTCGTCTTCGACCCGACGCGCGCCCGACGCAGAAATCGCGGCGCGCTTTAGTCAAATCACCGGCGATTTTTCGCGGCACGGTTAAGTTGGCTTCACCGTGTTTCGCTGATTGTTCTAATTTTTACCAAAAGCCAATCTTGCTTTACGGTCCTTTATCGGGTTTCGCGCTAGAACCGGTTCTTATTCCGGCGTGTGGACGAACCCATGAGCGACCGCGACGACGCAGCAAAATCCCAACGGTCCGACGGCGGTCTTCGCTCGCCTAGCCGCCGACTGATTCTCGGCGGCATCCCGGTCGCGGTGACGCTGGCAAGCAAGCCGGCCCTGGCGATGACCGGCGAATGCTCGGTGTCGAACGCACTGTCCGGCAACCTCTCGCATCCGCTGCCGGAAGGCACCAATTGCGGCCTGACGCCCGAAAGTTGGATCAAGCTCGCGGGCACCGAACAGCTATGGACGCGCACCGGGTTCGCGCCATCGACCAGCTTCTTGTCGGCTTGCGGTTCGCAGCCATTCGGGTCGCAATGGACCTGCGGCGATCAATCACTCCTTGCGGCGCTCGAGGGCGGCCTGACGATCGTCTACAAGGTCGGCAAGGATTCGGTGACGCTCAACGCGCGCAATTTCGGCGCGCAACTCGCCGCGGCGATCCTCAACGCCGGCTGCTTTTCGCCGACGAACTATCCGGAAACCGTCGGTCAGATCCGCGCCTTGGTCGCCGCGGTCTGGTCGAGCCAGCCGTCGACGCAATCCTTGGCGCAGACCAAGCTCGATGCGGCGACCAGCCGTGTCTCGAACCTCAACATCAATTCCTAGGCGATGACCGACTCGTTGCAACCGAACGAGACGACCGGGACCTGGCGCATCGCCGCCGCGGTCGATTGGCGCGCCTGGGACGGCGAGATCGTCGCCTACAACGACCGGAGCGGCGACACGCACCATTTCGCGGATTTCGCCGGCTGGCTGTTCGCCCGGCTGGCGGCGACGCCCGGCGACGTCCCGTCCCTGACCGCAGCGGCGACCGACACGGTTGAGTTGCGCTCCGGCGCGCCGGCGGCGACGGTCGAACGGACTTTGGCGCTGTTCCGCAAGCTCGATTTGCTGGACCGGGTGGCGTGACGGCAATGCGGCACGAGGTCATCCATCTCCGGCTCGGCCCCTTCACCGCGGCGCTGACGACTGCATTCCGCGAGGTCGGCGAGGCGCTCGCCCGGCTCTATCCGCCGCGGTTCCGCAAGGCCACCGATACGTTCGCCGATTTCCACGTCGCGCTGGTGCCCGGCAAGGGCGTCCGCCGCTTCGTGCGGCCGCAGGCGCGTTTTCTCATCGACGGCCAGGACCCGTTCAAGCCGCTACCCGCCGATCAGGCGTTGCCGCTGGTCGAATGGGGACTCAACTACGCCATCGCCGGACTCGCGCACCAATACATGATCGTGCATGCCGCCGCGATCGAGAAGAACGGCCACGTCGCGATCCTGCCGGGCGCGCCCGGCTCGGGTAAAAGCACGCTCACGGCCGGTCTCGTCCATCGCGGCTGGCGCCTGCTGTCCGACGAATTGGCGTTGATTCGCCGCGACGACGGACGCGTCGTGCCGTTGGCGCGGCCGATCAATCTCAAGAACGCGTCGATCGATGTGCTGAAATCCTTCGCGCCGCACGCGGTGTTCAGCGATGCGGTCGCAGACACGGCCAAGGGCACGGTCGCGTTGATGCGCGCACCTGAAGACAGCCTAGAACGGGTCGACGAGGTCGCACCGGTCCGCTGGATCGTGTTTCCGCGCTGGCGCGCCGGTGAGGTGGCGCGATTCACGCCCTTCTCCAAGGCGGCAAGCCTGATCGAGATCGGCCACCACGCGATGAATTACAGCCTGCACGGTGCGCAGGGCTTCGCGCTCTTAAGCAAGGTTCTGGAAAAAAGCGGTTGCTACCGCTTTGCCTATGGCGATCTCAACGAAGCGGCGAGCGTTTTCGACGCGCTCGCCGCGGCAGCGTAACGATGATGACGATTGTACCGACGATCCGGCTAACGCCAGACCGGCTTGCCGAGATAGATCTGCGACGGATCGCTCAAGGCACCCGCGGTGGCGCCCAACGCGCCGCCGAAGATTGCGCCCGTCAGCGGCATGCCGACCGCCGCACCGGCCAACGCGCCGACGCCGGCGCCCATGACACCGCCGGTCACCGCGCGGTCGCCCGGGTTCGACCCGCAGCCCGCAACCAGAAGTCCACTCGCGACAATCACTACGGCCATACGACGCATAGGTTCGCTCCTCAATGGCGAAAGGCGCGGGAGTATAGGTCGCGGTTTTTGTGGAATACAATACTCTCAATTGAATCAACGGCTTGTATGTCTTGGTTAAAGTCATACAAGAGCAAAAGTGAGTTATATCAAGCGCTTACGTGGATTTCCGATTCGCGCTGCAACGTGGCGTGGGTCGAATGCGTTCAAGAAACGACGAATCGGGGGCCCAGCGAGAATCGCGTCCATCCCGAAGGCTGCAGCCGACGCCACCAACCGCACGACGGAGAGTTCAGGTGATCTCGCTTTTTCTCTGGCTGATACGCATACCCGTTCCGGTGCTGATCTTGCTGTATCTGTTCAAGGTCATCTGACCGGACGGCCGGAGCGCAGAACGCGCCCGCAAATCAACGGAATAACTCTTCGCCTTTGATGCCGTCGTACATCGCCGCGACGTATTCGCCGTAACCGTTCCAGATCAGCGTCGGGCGCCGCGTGTTTTCACCGAGCTCGCGCTCGGTCGCCTGGCTCCAGCGCGGATGCGGCACCGCCGGATTGACGTTCGCCCAGAAGCCGTATTCGTTCGCCTGCAACGCCGTCCAGAACGAGGTCGGCTGCTTGTCGGTGAACGTGAACTGGACGATCGATTTGATCGACTTGAAGCCGTATTTCCACGGCAACACCAGACGCAGCGGCGGCCCATCCGGCTTGGGCAGCGGCTTGCCGTACATGCCGGTGACCAGGAAGGCGAGGTCGTTGTCGGCCTCGAACATGGTCACGCCCTCCACATAAGGCCACGGATAGAAGAACATGCGTTCGCCCGGCGCCATCTTCGGATCCATGAATGTGACCATGCGGACGTACTTGGCGCCGGATAGCGGCCGCGCGATGTCGAGCAGCGCCTTCATCGGAAAGCCGGTCCACGGCACGGCCATCGACCAGGTTTCGACGCAACGGTGGCGATAGAGCCGTTCCTCCAGCATCACCTTCTTGAGCAGGTCATCGATGCCGAGCATCATCGGCTTCTCGACCATGCCATCGATCGCGATCGTCCACGGCCGGACCTGAAGCGCGTCGGAATATTCGTAGACGTTCTTATTGGCCGTGTATTCGTAGAAATTGTTGTAGGTCGTCGACAATTTTTCCGGCGTCACCGGCCGGTCGAGCGCGTATTTTTGATTGGTTTTAGCGGGATAGAGCGCGGCGGACGGATCGGCGTCGGCGAACGCCGGCACGGCAGCGGCCAACGAGCCCGCGCCAGCCGCCGCGACCAACGCACCCATGCCCATCGCCTTGAGCAACGCCCGCCGGTCGTGAAAGACGGTTTCGGGCGTCGCCTCGTGCTCGGCGATCTCCCAGCCGCGCTTGCGTTTCACCCACATGGCCTACCTCCGTCCGCGTGGCCGCAGCGATAACGCTGCACCGTCTTCACTGCAAGTCACGCTCCCGCGACCGCGACTGAATTAAAATTCACGGTCGCCCGAACGCGGGCTATTGCGCGGCTTCGCCGGCGCGGGCGGCCAGCACTTTGTCCGCCAGCTTGCCGGTCAGCTCCTGCAACCGGTCGAAGCGGTGCGTGAAGGTGCCGGTACCGAGCGTCACCGAGCGTAGCTCGATGATCAGGTCGTGCATCTCGGCCAGCGGCATGTCGGTCGCCACGACATCCCAGCCGGTCCAGTCGGTCTTGGCGTCGTAGCCGAGGATATGGCCGCGCCGCGCCGAGACGATGCGCTGGACGCGCGAGGTGAAGGCGTTCGGCACCGAAATCTCGACGCGATGGATCGGTTCGAGCAGCACCGGATCGCAGGTCGGCAGCGCCTCGCTCATCGCCTGTCGCGCCACCGTCTTGAACGCCTGGTCCGAGCTGTCGACATTGTGAAACTGGCCGGTGATCAGCTTGACCGACAAGTCGACGACCGGATTGCCGAACGGACCGTGCCGCAGATAGTCCTTCGCGCCCTCCTCGACCGCCGGGATGTAGTTGCGCGGAATGGCGCCGCCGACCACGGCGTCGATGAAGGCAAACCCGCCGCCGCGCGGCAGCGGTTTGATCTCGATCTGGATATCGGCGAACTGGCCGTGGCCACCGCTCTGCCGCTTGAAGCGGGAATGCAGCGCCGCGCTCTTGCGGATGGTTTCGCGATAGGGGATTTGCGGCCGGCGCGCCTGCACCGCGAGGTTGAATTTGTGCCGCAGCCGGTCGAGCGCGATCTGCAGGTGGATGTCACCCTGTCCGCACAACACCAACTCCTGCAGCTCGGGATTCGGCTCGAGCGACAGCGTCGGATCCTCTTCGATCAGTTTCTGGATCGCGCCGGTGAGCTTGACGTCATCGTTGCGCTTCTCGGCCGTGATCGCGAGCCCGAACACCGGCTTGGGCGCCGCGAGGTGCGGCATTTTGGGCGCCGCGCCAGTCGCCAGGACGGTGCCGGTGGCCACGCCTTCGAGGCGCGCGAGCGCCGCGATCTCGCCGGTACCGGCGCCGCCCGGCAGCTTTTCCGCGGCGGCGCCCTGGAGCCGCAGAACGCCGGCGACACGAACACCGCCAAGCATCATGCCCTCGCTCACCGCGCCGCGCCAGACGCGCGCCAGCGACAGCTTGCCGGCATGTGGCGGGTTGTAGGTTTTGATCACCTGCACGACGGTGCCGTCGCCGCTGCCGACACCAAGGCGTTCCGCGGTCGCCGCGGCTGCCGGCGTCTCGTGCCGCAGCGCTTTCCACAACCGGCGCACGCCGTGATCGAGCGACGCCGAACCCAGGAACACCGGCACGATCAAGTCGTGACGCAAATCCTTCGTCAGCTGGCCGTAAATTTGATCCTTCGACGGCTGAACATCCTCGAGCAGTTGCTCAAGCAGCTTGTCGTCGAAGTCAGCGAGTTTCTCGACCAGCGAGGCGCGCGACTCACGCTCGGCCGAGGCCATCGTATCGGGCAGCTTGATCAAATCCGAAGCCTTGCCCGGCCGATAGTGATAAGCGCGTTCGCTGACCAAATCGACGTAGCCGGCGATGGTGTTGTCGGGACCGGGCAACGGCACTTGGCGCAGCACCAACGGGCGTGCCGAGATCGATTGCAGCGCCGCCAGCACCTCCGAAACCCGCGCCGAGGTCTGATCGATCTTGTTGACGAAGATCATGTGCGGGATCTGGCGGTCGTCGAGGAACTTGAACAGCGGCGACAGCGCCAGGACGCGATCGGGCACGGCTTCGCACACCACCACCGCGACGTCGGCCGCCAGCAGCGCCGTCTGTGCCTCGGTCGTCAACTCAACCGATCCCGGACAATCGAGGAAGAACCAGCGGTCGCCGAGATAGGTGGCATGCGCCGGATTGATTTCGGTCGACATCTGCCGCGCCCGCGCCTCGGGCGCGGAATCGCCGACAGTAGTCTGGTCTTTTTGGGTGCCGCGTCTGTGGATGGCTTCGGCGGCAAAGAGCAGGGATTCGAGGAGGGTCGTCTTACCCGACAGGTACGGTCCCACCAGGGCCGCTACACGCGGCCCGCCTGCTCTTTCGCCCATGGTTGCCTCCGCTTCGCGCCGTGCGCCGCGTCCGGCCCGGGTTCGACCCGCTTCGGGGCTTTATCAGGAACGCCCCGCCTGACGGCGACGCACTCTCCGGCAACGATGGTCGCGCCGTCGCCGTATCGAGGCAACCGGAATCTGGCGGAGCGGTTTACTTCAGCGCGGCGCAGGCGCGCTCGATGCGCTTGCAGGCTTCGGTCAGCGCCTGATTCGACGTGGCGTAGGAGATGCGGAAATAGGGCGATAGGCCGAAGGCCTCGCCCTGGACCACGGCAACGCCTTCCGCGTCGAGCAGATAGTCGACGAAATCGCCGTCGGTCTTCAGCACTTTGCCTTGTGGCGTCGTCTTGCCGATCACGCCGGCGCACGACGGATAAACATAGAACGCGCCCTCCGGCACGCTGCAACGCAACCCGGCGCAGCGATTCAAGCCGGCAACGACCAGATCGCGGCGTTCCAGGAAGCTCTTGTTGTGCCGCGGGATGAAATCCTGCGGTCCGCTGAGCGCTTCGACCGCCGCTGCCTGGCTGATCGAACTGGCGTTGGTGGTGGATTGCGACTGCAACGCCGCCATGCCGGCGATCAACTCCTTCGGTCCGCCGGCATAGCCAATGCGCCAGCCGGTCATGCAATAAGTCTTGCTGACACCGTTGAGCGTGAGCGTGCGCGGATAGAGCCGCGGCTCCACGTTGCAGATGGTGGCGAACTTGAAATCGCCGTACGTCAGGTGCTCGTAGATATCGTCGGTCAGCACCCAGACTTGCGGATGACGCATCAGCACGTCCGCAAGCGCCTTGAGCTCCTGGGCCGTATAGGCCGCGCCCGACGGATTCGACGGCGAATTGAGGATCAGCCACTTGGTGCGTTTGGTGATCGCGGCTTCGAGGTCTTGCGGCCGGATCTTGAATCCGTTGTTTTCCGGTCCGGTGACCGCCACCGGCACGCCTTCGCACAGACTGACGATGTCGGGATACGACACCCAGTAAGGCGCGGGCACGATGACCTCGTCTCCAGGGTTGATCGTCGCCAGCAGCGCGTTGAACAGCACCTGCTTGCCGCCGGCGCCGACGATGATCTGTTCCGGCGCATAGTCGAGCGCGTTTTCGCGCTTGAACTTGGCGATAATCGCCTGCTTCAGCGCCGGCGTGCCATCGACCGCGGTGTATTTGGTCTCGCCTTTGTCGATAGCGCGCTTCGCCGCGTCTTTGATGTTCTGCGGCGTGTCGAAATCGGGCTCACCGGCGCCGAGGCCGATGATGTCGCGGCCGGCGGCCTTAAGACGGCGCGCCTTGTCGGTCACCGCGATGGTCGGCGATGGCTTGATGCGCCCAAGGCGGGCGGCAAGCAGTGCGGCGGGTTTGGATTCGGCGAGTGTCGTGGTCATGAGGCCAAGCTAGCCGGTCATGCTGCACCGCGCAACGGCACGCAGCGCGCCGCTTCGACGCATTTCGACGCATCTTGCTTGACTCAACTTCGCACTTGCCGGCATTTTCGCCGCCGGTGGTTCCCAATCTGGGGATCAAAAGGGAATGCGGTGCGTGCGTCGCGAGACGCGCAATGCCGCGGCTGCCCCCGCAACTGTAAGCGGCGAGCGCGGACCAACTGAAGCCACTGGCGGCGCAAGCCGTCGGGAAGGCCGGTCCAAGCAACGACCCGCAAGCCAGGAGACCTGCCACCGGCCGTGGTCACGCGCGAGCGCGTCGGGCGGGGTGCACCGATGGAAGACCGGCCGGCAGGGGCACAAATGCGCCTGCGGGTCGACTTCAGTTCGCGGTGACGTGCCACCACCGCGAGTC
>DATEMD010000187.1:0-2338 GCA_035275845.1 Allostellaceae bacterium
CGAGCGCACCACGAAAGATGAACGGAAAGCATAGGACGTTGTTGACCTGGTTCGGATAGTCGGTGCGGCCGGTCGCGATGATCGCGTCGGGCCGAACCGCCAGCGCCGTCTCGGGCAGGATCTCGGGCACCGGATTAGCCAACGCCAGGATCAGCGGCTTGGGCGCCATGGTCTTGACCATGTCGGCACTCAGCACGTTGGGCGCCGACAGTCCGAGGAAAATGTCCGCGTCGGCAATCACGTCGCCAAGCTTGCGTGCCTTGGTGTCCTTGGCATAGCGCGCCTTGCGCGGATCCATCTCCTCCTTGCGGCCTTTGTAGACGACGCCGTGGACGTCGGTGACGACGACGTTCTCGACCCGCAAGCCCATGTCGACCAGCAGATCGAGGCAGGCAAGCGCGGCGGCGCCGGCACCCGACGCGACCAGCTTCACCTGATCGAGCGACTTGCCGACGAGCTTAAGGCCGTTGCGCACGGCGGCGCCGACGATGATCGCGGTACCGTGCTGATCGTCGTGGAAGACCGGAATCTTGAGCCGCTGGCGCAGCTTTTCTTCGATGACGAAGCACTCCGGCGCCTTGATGTCCTCGAGATTGATGCCACCGAACGTCGGCTCGAGCGCGGCGATCACGTCCACGAGCTTGTCCGGATCGCGCTCGTTGACCTCGATGTCGAAAACGTCGATGCCGGCGAATTTCTTGAACAGCACCGCCTTGCCTTCCATCACCGGCTTGGCGGCGAGCGGGCCGATCGTGCCGAGGCCCAAAACTGCCGTGCCATTGGTGATGACGGCGACCAGATTGGCACGCGCGGTCAGGCTCGACGCTTCCCGCGGATCGGCGGCAATGGCCATGCACGCGGCGGCGACGCCTGGAGAATAGGCCAGCGACAGATCGTGCTGCGTCGACAGCGGCTTGGTCGCAACGATGGCGATTTTACCAGGCGTCGGGTGACGATGATATTCGAGCGCCCCGTCGCGCAATTGATCGGTCATCGTCACTCCTCAGGATGCCACGCGGATCGCGTCCCGGCCTTCAGGCCGGGCGTCAGTCCGCTGGCAGGACGGGAATGGTGCGGTCGAGAAGACTCGAACTTCCAAGGGGTTTCCCCCACTAGCACCTCAAGCTAGCGCGTCTACCAATTCCGCCACGACCGCGATAGGATTCGGCAAATGCCGCTGATGGCGCGGCTGATTACCAAATCTGCATGAGCATAGCAAGCACGCCCCCCCAAACGGAAGCCATCGAATGGCGCAAGAATACGAAGCCAGTGCCTTATGACGAGGCCGTCAGCGTCATGGAGGCGCGCGTGCGCGAGGTCCGCGCCGGTACGGCGCCCGAGCTGGTTTGGCTGCTCGAGCATCCGGCGCTTTACACCGCCGGCACCAGCGCCCGCGACAGCGACCTGGTCGACCCGGTACTGCCGATCCACCACACCGGCCGCGGCGGACAATGGACCTATCACGGGCCGGGCCAGCGCATCGCCTATGTCATGCTCGATCTCAATCGCCGCGGCGGCGATTTGCGCGCTTTCGTTCGGAGCCTCGAAGAATGCCTGATCCAGACACTCGCCGGCTTCGGCGTGACCGGCGAGCGCCGCAGCGGCCGGGTCGGCATCTGGGTCGCGGATAAAAGCGGCGCGGAGAATAAGATCGCGGCGATCGGCGTGCGCGTGCGACGCGGCGTCAGCTATCACGGGCTGTCGCTCAACGTCGCGCCAAACTTGGCCCATTACCGCGGCATCGTGCCGTGCGGCGTGCGCGAGCACGGCGTTACGTCGCTGGCAAAGCTCGGCATCCGTCCGCGCATGGACGAGGTCGATGCCGCGCTCAAGGCCAGCTTCGGCGCGACGTTCGCCTGAGCTATGATCGCGCGCCGAAAGGGAGACCTGAAACCGATGTTCTGCGCCCGGGACACGGTCGGCACCGAGACGAACCGGGCCACCGACAGAACCAACGCGCGGCCAAAGACAAGATGAACCGCTGGCCTGTGATTGCGGCACTGATCGGCCTCGCCGCCGCGTTACCAGCCGCGGCGCAACAGGCCCCCGTCAGCCGGCCGCCATCGTCGCGCGCCGAAATCCATTTGACGTTTGCCCCCATCGTCAAAGAGGCGGCGCCAGCGGTGGTCAACGTCTACTCGCGCCGCGTCGTGCAGACGCGCACGCCGATCTTCAATAACGCACTGCTGCGGCAATTCTTTGGCAACACCTTCCCGCTCGTCGCACCGCGCCAACGCGTGCTGAACTCCCTCGGCTCCGGCGTCATCCTCGACCCGTCCGGGTTGATCGTGACCAACGATCACGTGATCAAGGACGCGCAGGAAATTTCCGTGGTGCT
>DATEMD010000188.1:0-31182 GCA_035275845.1 Allostellaceae bacterium
CGAGAAAGCACATTACGGAAACGAAGCGCGTTACGACCCGTAGCAAACCCGTAGCACCACATGCGGTTTTCGTTCGCGCTTCGGGCATGAGCGACGTCGCGAGCAATCCATAATCGCTTGATTTGACAGGCAAGTGGCGGAGAGGGTGGGATTCGAACCCACGGTACCCAGCAAAGGGCACAACGGTTTTCGAGACCGCCCCGATCGACCGCTCTGGCACCTCTCCGACGGGCGCGGAGCCTAAACCAAGCGCCCAGCCGGCCGCAATCCCACAAACTTGTCACGACCCACGAAGGAGAAAGGCGGCGGCGACAGCGTTTTCATAGCGCGGTCGCTTGTGACCGAAAGGAGGATCGAGATGGCTGTTTTCATGCGCTCGGTTTTTTTCACGGCCGCCATGCTGTCGCTTGTGGCGTGCGGTCAATCGCCCGGCTGCCGCGCCGTTACCGGCGCCGCCATGGGTGCTGCCGGCGGCGCAGCGATTGGCGCACTGGCCGGTAATCCGGCGATGGGCGCCGCGGCCGGCGGCTTGGCTGGCGGCGCGACCGGTGCCTTCACCTCGCCCGACCAGGTTTCGGCCGGCCCCTCGCCGGTCTGCAACTGACCTCGGCCGCTAACCTTCGGCAAAAGCTGGAAAAATCCCCCGGGCGGCGGCGCAAAACCGTTGACACGCGCCGCTTCCCGGCTATAGTCCGCGCCAACGGATGGGCTGGTCCCGTCCGTTCTCTTTTTCAGGGCGCGCCATGTACGCTGTCATCCGCACCGGCGGCAAGCAATACCGAGTCGTCAAGGACGACGTAATCTTTGTCGAAAAACTCGCCGGCGAGCCGGGTTCGAGCGTGACGCTCGACGAGGTTCTCATGCTCGGCGGCGAGGGCCAGGAGCCGAAGGCTGGCGTGCCGCTGATCGCCGGCGCGTCGGTTACCGCCAAAGTGCTCGAGCACAAGCTCGGCGACAAGGTCCTGGTATTCAAGAAACGGCGCCGCCACAACTATCGCCGCAAGAACGGCCATCGTCAGGCGATGACGGTTCTGCGCATCACCGGCATTCGCGCCGGCAAGGAGGCCGCTCATGGCGCATAAGAAAGCCGGCGGTTCGTCACGTAACGGCCGCGATTCACAGGGCCGTCGCCTCGGATTGAAGCGCGCCGGCGGCGAGATTGTCGTGCCGGGCAACATCCTGGTGCGTCAACGCGGGACGAAGTTCCATCCCGGCCGCAACGTCGGCCAGGGCCGCGACCACACACTGTTCGCGCTGATCGAAGGCGTCGTGAGCTTCCATACGACGCGCGGCGGACGGACGTTCGTGTCGGTCTCGCCGGGCCCGGCGGAGGCTGCGGAGTAGGCACTTCACCCGAACCGGCGCGACGCGCTAGATTGAATGCAAAGGGGGAATGGCCGCATTCCCCCTTTTTCGTTCGGGGGACAGGCGGCCGAAATCCGATGAAATTCCTGGATCAGGCCAAAATCTTTCTCAAGAGCGGCGACGGCGGCGCCGGCGCGGTGAGCTTTCGCCGCGAGAAATTCATCGAGTATGGCGGACCGGACGGCGGCGACGGCGGCCGCGGCGGCGACATCATCGTCGAGAGTGTGGCCAACCTCAACACGCTGATCGACTATCGTTATCAGCAGCACTTCAAAGCCGAAGGCGGTCATCACGGCATGGGCGCCAACCGCTCCGGCGCCGCCGGTGGATCGCTGGTGCTGCGCGTGCCGGCCGGCACACAGATACTCGACGAGGACAACGAGAACGTTCTGCTCGATCTCAAGCGCGCCGGCGAACGCCGCGTGCTGCTCAAAGGCGGCGACGGCGGCTTCGGCAACACGCACTACAAAAGCGCGACCAATCGCGCGCCGCGCAAAGCCGGCAAAGGCTGGCCCGGCGAGGAGCGCTGGGTTTGGCTGCGCCTCAAGCTGATCGCTGATGCCGGCCTCGTCGGCTTGCCCAACGCCGGCAAGTCGACGCTGCTCGCCACCGTATCGCGCGCCAAACCAAAGATCGCCGATTACCCCTTTACCACGTTGAAGCCGCAGCTCGGCGTCGTGCACGTGCATGAAGAAGAATTCGTCCTCGCCGACCTGCCCGGCCTGATCGAAGGCGCCAGTGAAGGCACCGGCCTCGGACATCGGTTTCTCGGCCATGTCGAACGCTGCGCGGCCATCCTGCATTTGATCGACGCGACGCTCGACGACGTGGTCGGTGCCTGGCGCACCATCCGCGCCGAGCTCGAGGCCTACGGCCACGGCCTCGCCGACAAGACCGAGTTGATCGCCCTCAATAAGGCGGATGCGGTTCCAGCCGCGGAGATGGAGAAAAAGCGCAAGGCGCTCAAGCGCGCCAGCCGCCGCGAGCCCTTGGTAATGTCTGCAGCAACCGGTGCCGGCGTCGTCAACGTGATGCAGGCGGTTGCCGCTGTGGTGCGCGCGGCGCGGCAGGATGCGGCAGGCGCGGCCGCCGAAGCGGCCGAGGCCGAATGAGCCAGACGCTCGCAGCCTCGAAGCGCCTTATCGTCAAGATCGGCTCGGCGCTGCTGGCCGACGACAAGACCGGCGAGCCGCGGCGCGCCTGGCTCGAGGCGCTGCTGGCGGACATCGCCGCCTTGCGCAAGACCGGCACATCGGTGGTGATCGTCACCTCGGGCGCAGTCGCCATCGGCCGCCGCCATCTTAAATTGCCGCCCGGTCCCTTGCGGCTCGAAGAGAAGCAGGCCGCGGCGGCGGCCGGCCAGGTTCGTCTCGCGCACGTCTATCAGGAAGCGGCTGCCCGGCATGGCATCGTTGTCGCGCAAATCCTGCTGACGCCCGAAGACACCGAGGAACGCCGCCGTCATCTCAATGCGCGCGCCACCATCGAACAGCTTCTGACGCTCGAAGCCATGCCGGTGATCAACGAGAACGACACCGTGGCGACGGCCGAGCTGCGCTTCGGCGACAACGACCGTCTGGCGGCACGCGTGGCGCAAATGATCAGCGCCGACACGCTGGTCCTGCTGTCCGATATCGACGGCCTCTATACCGCCGATCCGCGCCGCGATAAATCCGCCAAGCATGTTCCGGAATGCCGCGAGATCACGCCCGAGATCGAGTCCATGGCCGGCAACGCGCCGCCGGGCTCGTCGTCGGGCGGAATGGTGACCAAGCTCGCGGCGGCGCGCATCTGCCTAGCCGCCGGTTGCCGCATGGCGATCGCCAAGGGTGAAACGATGCACGCACTGGCCGCACTCGACAAAGGCGCGCGCGCGACCTGGTTCCTGCCGGCAGCCGAACCGCTGACGGCGCGTAAGCGCTGGATCGCCGGCGCGGTCAATCCGGCCGGCGTGCTGGTGATCGACGACGGTGCCGCGCGCGCGTTGACGCGGGGCACCAGCCTGCTGCCGGCCGGCGTGACCCGGGTCGAAGGCGAATTCCAGCGCGGCGATGCGGTGATCGTGCGCGCCAAGGACGGCCACGAGCTGGCGCGCGGCCTGTCGGCCTATTCGAGCGCCGATGCGCGCGCCATCGCCGGGCACAAAAGCGGTGAAATCGAGGCCATCCTCGGCTACCGTGGCCGCGACGAAATGATCCACCGCGACGATCTGGTGGTGAAATGACCGCGCTCGAAACCGCCGACGAACGGGCGAGCGAAAAGCTCCGCGAAACGATGCTCGGCTTGGGTCGCGCGGCGCGCGGCGCCGCCGCAACTCTGGCGCGCGCCTCGGCGGCGCAACGCACCGATGCGCTCAACCATGCCGCAGCCGCGATCCGTGCGACGCGCGGCACAATCACCGACGCCAACCAGCGCGATCTACAGTCGGCACACGACAAGAAATTGTCGCCGGCGATGATCGACCGGCTGATGCTCGACGACGGGCGCATCGAAGCGATGGCGCGCGGCCTCGCCGAGGTTGCGTCCCTGCCCGACCCGGTCGGCACCGTCCTTGCCGCCTGGACACGGCCCAACGGCTTGAAGATCGAGCGCGTGCGCGTTCCCTTGGGCGTGATTGGAATCATCTATGAATCGCGGCCCAACGTCACCGCCGACGCCGGCGGCTTGTGCATCCGCTCGGGCAATGCCGCGATCCTGCGCGGCGGCTCAGAAAGCTTCCATTCGTCACGCGCGATCGTTGCCGCGCTCGAGACCGGCCTTGAACGGGCCAAATTGCCGCGCGCGGCGGTGCAGTTGGTGCCGACCACGGACCGCGCCGCCGTCGGCCATATGCTGGCCATGAACGACCTGATCGACGTCGTCGTGCCGCGCGGCGGCCGTTCGCTGATCGAACGCGTGCAGACCGAAAGCCGGTTGCCGGTGATCGCGCACCTCGAAGGCGTGTGTCACGTCTATCTCGATCGCGCCGCCGATCCGGTCAAGGCGCGCAAGATCGTGCTCAACGCCAAGATGCGACGCACCGGCGTATGCGGCGCCGCGGAAACGCTGCTGGTAGACCGTGCCGTCGCGGCAGCGCTGCTACCGCCGATCCTTGCCGATCTGCACGGCGCCGGCTGCGAGGTCCGCGGCGACGAGACGGTGCGCGCGCTCGACCGCGACGCCAAAACTGCGACCGAGCAGGATTGGCACGCCGAATATCTCGACGCGATCCTGGCGGTAAAAGTGGTCGACGGAGTCGACGCCGCGATCCATCACATCAACCATTACGGTTCGCATCACACCGACGCGATCGTCACCGAGGAAAAAGCTGCGGCGGAGAAATTCCTGAACGAGGTCGACAGCGCGATCGTTCTGACCAACGCCTCGACCCAGTTCGCCGATGGCGGTGAATTTGGCATGGGCGCGGAGATTGGCATCTCGACCGGCCGGCTCCCGCCGCGTGGGCCCGTCGGGGCTGAACAATTGACGAGCTTCAAATACGTCGTGCGCGGCGACGGCCAGGTGCGGCCCTGACGCTCGCTGCGCTCGGCATTGGCCATGCGCCGCCGCGCCGCGTCGGCCTGCTCGGCGGCTCGTTCAATCCGGCCCATCGCGGCCACGTGCAGCTAAGCCTCGAGGCGCTGCGGCGGCTCGGGCTCGACGAGGTGTGGTGGCTGGTGGCGCCGCAAAACCCGCTCAAACCGGCCAAAGACATGGCGCCGGCGGCACGGCGGCTGGCCGGCGCGCGCGCCTTGGTTTGCCACCCGCGCATCCGCGTATTGGACCTCGAAAGCCGGCTCGGCACGCTCTTCACGCGCGACACGCTGCGGGCCTTGCAGGCGCGCTTTCCGCGCACCAGATTCGTTTGGCTGATGGGCGCGGACAACCTGTCGCAAATCCGTCATTGGCGCGGCTGGCGCGAAATTTTTGCGTCGCTCCCCATTGCGGTCTTTGCGCGCCCTACGTATTGTCGAGGGGCTTTGGCCGCGCTGCCCGCCCATCGCTTTGCCCGCTACCGTCTATCCGCCGCCTCGGCGCGGCGGCTCTCCGGCGCCAAGCCGCCGGCCTGGATTTTCCTGTGGTCGATGCTCGACCCGCACTCCGCCACCCAAATCCGCCAACATATTCGAGGTGACCGCCATACCGCGTAGCAAACCCGTGAAGGTCAAGAAGCGGCGCAGCGCCGCTCGCCATGACGCCCTGTTGCGCCTGATCGAGACCGCCCTGGACGACGGCAAAGCCGAAGAAATCGCCGTCATCGACCTCGAAAATAAATCGACCCTCGCCGATTACATGGTCATCGCCAGCGGACACTCGCAGCGTCAAATCGTGGCGCTGGCCGAACGGGTGCTCGACGCTTTGCGTGGCGCCGGCTATCGGCATCGATCGGTCGAAGGTTTACAGCGCGGCGAATGGGTTCTGGTCGACGCGGGCGACGTCATCGTCCATCTGTTCCGGCCCGAACAGCGCGCCCACTACAATCTCGAGAAAATGTGGGGTGAGGCCTTCGCTGCGCTGGACGAATCGATCGCCTGAGCGCGTCCGCGCACCATGCGCATCGTCATTTCCGCCGTCGGTAAGCTCAAACCCGGCCCACATCGCGATCTCGCCGTACATTATGCCGGTCGTCTGCGTTGGCCGCTGACCATCCGCGAGGTCGAGGAACGCCGCAAGCTGCCACCGGCGGAAATCAAGACGCGCGAAGCCGCCCTCCTGCTCGACGCCATCCCCAAAGGCGCGACGGTGGTCGCACTCGACGAGCGCGGCACGGCGCTGGCGAGTGCCGATTTCGCCAAACGACTCGCCCGCTGGCGTGACACCGGTGTGAGCGACCTCGCTTTTGTCATCGGCGGCGCCGACGGCCTCGCCGACACGGTTCGCCGCCAAGCCGCGTTCGTCCTGTCTCTCGGCGCCGCGACTTGGCCACATTTTCTCGTCCGAGGCATGCTGCTGGAGCAACTCTACCGTGCGGAAACCCTGATCGCGGGCCACCCTTATCACCGCGAATAGGCCCCCGGACCCTACCGCTGGCGGCGTCGTTCCTTTATATATCCGGCATGTCCCCGCCGAACCGGCCGCGCCCTGTTGTGTTGTGCATTCTCGACGGCTGGGGCGAGCGCCCGCAGCGCGACGACAACGCCATCTTGCAGGCGAAGACGCCGAATTGGGACCGCTTCACGGCGCGTTTTCCGCATGCGCGCATGCAGGCGAGCGAAAATTTCGTGGGATTGCCGCAACATCAGATGGGCAATTCCGAGGTCGGCCACACCAATATCGGCGCCGGCCGCGTGGTGACGCAGGACCTGCCGCGCATCAACGAAGCGATCAAGAATGGCGAGCTGGCGCGCAATTCGGCGCTCAAGGATTTAGTCGCGGCGATGAAGCGTAGCGGCGGCGCGGTTCACCTGATGGGCCTGCTGTCGCCGGGCGGCGTTCACGCGCACCAGGATCACATGGCCGCGCTGGCGAAATTCCTGGCCAATCAAGGATTGACGGTGAACGTGCACGCCTTTCTCGACGGCCGTGACACGCCGCCGCGCAGCGCCGTCGACTTCGTCGCCGCATTCGAAACCGCGCTGAAAGACCAGAAAAACGTCCGCATCGCAACCGTCGCCGGCCGTTATTTCGCGATGGACCGCGACAAGCGGTGGGATCGCGTCGAACAGGCCTATCGTGCCCTGGCGGCGGCGGACGGCGCACACGCAACCGACGCGCGGGCTGCAATCGAGCAGTCGTACCACAAGAATAAGGGCGACGAATTCGTCGCGCCGACGGTCGTCGGCGATTACGCCGGCATGAAGAACGGCGACGGGCTGGTTTGCGCCAATTTCCGCTCCGACCGCGTGCGGCAGATCCTGCTCGCGCTTCTCGACCCCAAATTCGACGCCTTCGCGCGTCCGCGCACGGTGAAATTCGCCGCAGCGCTCGGCCTGACGCAGTATTCCGACGAACTCAACGGCTTGATGGAGATCGTATTCCCGCCGGAGGAGCTGCACGACACGCTCGGCGAGGTGGTGGCACGAGCCGGCCTCAAGCAGCTGCGCATTGCCGAGACCGAGAAATACGCGCACGTCACGTTCTTCTTCAACGGCGGACGCGAGATCGAATTTCCCGGCGAGAGCCGCATTCTGGTGCCGTCGCCGCATGTCGCGACCTATGACCTCAAGCCGGAGATGTCGGCGTTCGAAATCACCGAGAAGCTGGTCGCGGCGATCGACGCCGGTACGTTCGATATGATCGTCGTCAATTACGCCAATACCGACATGGTCGGCCACACCGGCGACATCGCCGCCGCAATCAAGGCGGTCGAAGCCGTCGATCAATGTCTCGGTCGGGTCGCCGCGGCCGTCGAGCGCGCCGGCGGTTGCCTGCTGATCACCGCCGATCACGGCAACGCCGAGCAGATGCGCGATCCGAAATCGGCGCAGCCACACACCGCACACACCACCAATCCGGTGCCGCTTCTGCTCGTCAATCCACCGTCGGACGCAACCGCACTGCGCGATGGCAAGCTGGCGGACATCGCGCCAACGATCTTGTCGTTGCTGCATTTGCCGCAACCCCAGGCGATGACGGGCCAGAACCTTGCCCGCGCCGCCGCGCGTGCCACGGCCTAGGCGCGCGGCGCTTCCAGCCGCCCTGCTCGTGGCGGTGCTTGCCGCCGCCGCTTCCGTTCATGCGCAGAATTCGCCGCAGCAGAAATTGAACGACGTCGAGCACCAGCTCGAACAGACGCGCCAGCAACAGCAAAATCTCGCCAAGCAGGCGCAAGACCTAGCCAATCAGATTCAAACGTTGCGCGACGACGCGGTTCATGCCGCGGCCGGCGCGCAGCAGCATGAGGTGGCGCTCGACAAGCTCGACCGCACGCTGGCGGACCTGACCGCGAAGGAACAGGCCGAAGCCGCCGAGCTCCAAGGTAAGCGGCGCGTCGAGGCACGCGTGCTGATGGCTCTGGTGCAACTGGCGCGCGATCCGCCGACCGTGTTGGCGTTGACGCCGATGCCACCGGTCGACGCAGTGCGCGGTGGCCTGCTGCTTGGCCGCGCGGTGCCGCCACTAGCGGCGCGCGCGCGCGCGCTGGGCGACGCGATCGCGCAACTGGAGGCAGTCCGGGCGCAGATCGTTGCCGCCGAGGCCGCGCATCGCACCGAAGGCGAGAGCCTCGCGCACGACCAGGCGCAGATCGCCGCCCTCATCGCTCGCAAGCAAACCTTGCAGCAACAAACCCAGGCCGGACTGGACGAGAACAGCCGCCGACAGACCGCACTGGCCGCCAAGGCCAGCAACCTGCGTGACCTGATCGCCCGGCTTGAAGCCGACCGCCGCGCCGCCGAGCAACGCGCGGCGTCGCGCACAACCGCCGGCGCCAAGGCACCGCTGGCGGTGACCGCCGCAACGCCAGTCCTGCCCCCAACCGGCGCGCCGTCCGGCAGCCGCCCGATCACCCAAGCGAAGGGTCGCTTGGCAGTGCCGACAACCGGTTTACTGATCTCACGGTTCGGTGAAGCGCAACCCGGAGGCATGACCAGCAAGGGACTTACCTTCGAAACGCGCCCCGGCGCGCAGGTGGTCGCCCCGTTCGACGGCCGGGTGGTCTATGCTGGACCGTTCAAAGGCTACGGCCGAATATTGATCATCGATCACGGCGGCGGCTATTATTCGGTCCTGGCTGGGCTCGATCGTATCGAGCAAAGCGCCGGGCAATGGCTCGTGGCAGGCGAGCCGGTAGGGGTCATGCCGCAGAGTGGTCCAAGACCCCGTCTCTACCTCGAGCTTCGCGATAACGGTCAATCGATCAACCCGTTGCCGTGGTTGGCGATCCACGATGAAAAGGTAAATGGATGATGCGTTTCCGTCATTTAGCGGTTTCGGCCGCGATCTTGGTCTGGCTGCTGGCTCCGGCGGCGCAATCGGCCGATGCGCCCCAAACGCCCGCGCCGAAACACGATGCCGATACCTATCGCGAGCTTGACCTGTTCGGCGAAGTGTTCGAGCGCGTCCGCGCCGACTATGTCGACAAGGTCTCGGACGAGCATCTCATCGAAGCCGCGATCAACGGCATGCTGTCATCACTCGACCCGCATTCGAGCTACATGAACGCCAAGGACTTCGCCGAAATGCAGGTGCAGGTCCAGGGTGAGTTCGGTGGCCTGGGCATCGAAGTGACGATGGAAGACGGGCTGGTGAAGGTCGTGTCGCCGATCGACGGCACGCCCGCGGCCAAGGCCGGCCTCAAACCCGGCGACCTGATCGTCGCCATCGACGGCCAGCCGATTTCCGGCATGAGCCTCAACGACGCCGTCGAGAAGATGCGCGGCCCCACCGGCAGCGAGATCAAGCTGATCATCCGGCGCGGCGCGCAGCCGCCTTTCACCGTCGCGATCCGCCGCGCCGTCATCAAGGTGCAATCCGTCCGCTCGCACCTCATCGACAACGACATCGGCTATATCCGCATCAGCAGCTTCAACGAGCAAGCCGACAGCGGCGTGCACGCGGCGATCAAATCGCTGATGGACAAGTCGCACGACAAGCTCGCGGGCATCGTGCTCGACCTGCGCAACAACCCCGGCGGCCTGCTTGACCAGGCGGTCGCCGTGTCCAACGACTTCATCCCGCAGGGCGAGATCGTCTCGACTCGCGGCCGCCACGCCGACGACGCCCAGCGCTTCGACGCCAAGCCCGGCAACGACATCAGCAAGGGATTGCCGATGGTCGTGCTGATCAACGGCGGCTCGGCTTCGGCATCGGAAATCGTCGCCGGCGCGCTCAAGGATCACCGCCGCGCTGTTCTGCTTGGCATGCGCAGCTTCGGCAAGGGTTCGGTCCAGACCATCATCCAGCTCCCGGGCCACGGCGCGATGCGGTTGACGACGGCGCGCTATTACACGCCGTCTGGCCGCTCGATCCAGGCCACCGGCATCGAGCCCGACATCATCGTCGAGCCGGCCAAGATCGAGAAGATCGCGACCGGGCCGGCGCTGCACGAGGCCGATCTCAAAGGCGCGCTCAAGAACACCGACGAAGGCACGGCGAAGACCTCGGCCACGACGCCAGCGGCGACGCCGGACAAAAACGCGACGCCGCCGGACGACGAAGATGGCGACGAATCGGCGACTTTCGGCAGCGCCAGCGACTATCAGCTTGCCCGCGCCGTCGACATGCTGCGCGGCCTGGCGCTGTTCGGGCCGAAGCCCCCGGCGAAGACGCCACACTGAGACCGGCGCGCAGCAGGGCATGAGGAGCGCGAAGCCGCCCGCCGGCTACCGCCGCGGCGTCGGCATTATGCTGATCGACGGTGGACGCCGGATCTTCGTCGGGCGCCGCGTCGGCACCAACGACGGCTGGCAGATGCCGCAAGGCGGCATCGACGGCGCCGAGACGCCGCACGCGGCCGCCTACCGTGAACTCAAGGAAGAGGTCGGAACCGACAAGGCCACGATCCTGGCCGAAAGCGCGCATTGGCTGAGCTACGACTTTCCGGCGGCACTGCGGCCGTCGATCTGGGGCGGACGCTATGCCGGCCAAACGCAAAAATGGTTCCTGATGCGCTTCGCCGGTACCGAGGGCGACATTCGCCTCGACGCGCACATGCCCGAGTTCGACGCCTGGAAGTGGATCGCGCCAGACACGCTGCCGGCCGTCGCCGTCGACTTCAAGCAACCGCTCTATCGCGCGCTGCTCGAAGAATTCGCGACGCTACTCGCGGGCGGCTAGGCGACGGCGCGGCGGCGCAACGCCCGCCAGGCAATGTCGGCGGTCAGGAGATTGAGCCGGCCGTGCGGCTTCAAGCCGATCGCCTTGAAGGTCATCGCCACCACGCGTTCGACATGATGCGGGCGATAGATACGTGCCGCCGCCGCGAGGTATTCGCGATGGGCGCGTCCGCGGTCGTAAACCGCGCCGGGCGCGGCACTGGCGACAAAATAGGCGTAGGACAGTTCATCGTCCTCCGACTCGCGAATCCGTCCGAGTGCGACGCGCAGGCGGCGCCAACGGCCCAACCGTTCGCGCGCGAGATAACGCTTCATATGCGTATAGAACAGTTTGTAGTGCCGTAGCTCGTCGGCGGCGATGCGGCGACAGATTTCGCGCAGCACCGGCTCCTGCGTCGCCTCGGCGAGCGCGGTGTAATAGCTGCTGGTACCGCTCTCGACGATGCAGCGCGCCACCAGCTCGCCAGCGCGCGAACCGCGGACCGAATGCTCGGCGTCAAGATCAACGCGGAATCCGGCGGAAAAGCGCGCGGAGGACGCGGCGTGATCGAACGACGGATCGGCAAGCGTCGACCAGTGGCCGAGCGCCGCGCCATGCTGGACCTCTTCCTCGCCCCAGATGCGAGCGGCTTCCTGGAACTCGGGATCGTCGGCGAAGACGTTGCACAAATAGCGCGTGTAGTCGGCGCCGTTCTGTTCGACCAGACTCGCGGCCTTGGCGAGGCGCAGGATGGACGATTCGACCTTCGCCGGATCGAACCGGTCCCACGGAATATCGTTCAGTGTCCAATGACTCACGGGCGTGTTCCTTGCCCGCGATTATAACGCCCGCGCCGCCGTCCGCCTATTTCGGCGGATGCCGGCGATCAGTGCGCGGCCGTCCGCAAAGCGTCGAGCTTGGCCTGGGCGGCGGCGAGGCGACGTTCGGCGGCGCGCAGTTGCGCCAGCGCCTCGCTCTTGTCGTCGCCGGTCGCGCGCGCCACTTGATCCTTAAGGCCGGCGTGGCGGCTTTCGGCTTCCTTGACCTCGGCTTCGGTCGCGGCACGGTCGATCTCGCCGACCGGCAGCGCCTCGTCGGCGAGAACGGTACAGCGCTCGGGCGTCACCTCGGCAAAGCCGCCCGAAACGAAAATCCGCTGCGACACGCTGCGCTGATCGTCGGCATAGACGTCGATGATGCCCGGCCGCACGGTCGAGATCAGCAGCGAATGGCCGGGCAGCACGCCGAAATTGCCCTCGCCGCCCGGCACCACGACCATGGCGACGTCTTCCGAGAGCAGCAGCTTCTCGGGCGAGACCAGCTCGAATTTGACCTTGTCGGCCATCGCGCCTTACGCCGCCTCCGCCGCCATCTTTTTGGCCTTGGCGACCGCTTCGTCGATGGTGCCGACCATGTAGAAGGCGCTCTCCGGCAGATCGTCGTAGTCGCCGGCGACGATGCCCTTGAAGCCCTTGATGGTGTCTTCGAGCTTCACGAACACGCCAGGCGTGCCGGTGAACACCTCGGCGACGTGGAAGGGCTGCGACAGGAACCGCTGGATCTTGCGCGCACGCGAGACCGTGAGCTTGTCGGCTTCCGACAGCTCGTCCATACCCAGAATGGCGATGATGTCCTGCAGCGACTTGTAGGTCTGCAGGACGCGCTGGACGTCGCGCGCCACATTGTAATGTTCGTCACCGACGACGCGCGGGTCCAACATCCGCGACGTCGAATCCAAGGGATCGACCGCCGGATAGATGCCGAGCTCGGCGATCTGGCGCGACAGCACGGTCGTCGCGTCGAGGTGCGCGAACGAGGTCGCCGGCGCCGGATCGGTCAAGTCGTCGGCCGGGACGTAGATCGCCTGCACCGAGGTAATCGAGCCTTTTTTGGTGGTGGTGATGCGCTCTTGCAGCGTGCCCATGTCGGTCGCCAACGTCGGCTGATAGCCGACCGCCGAAGGAATGCGGCCCAGCAGCGCCGACACTTCCGAGCCCGCCTGGGTGAAGCGGAAGATGTTGTCGACGAAGAACAGAACGTCCTGGCCTTCCTCGTCGCGGAAATATTCCGCCAGCGTCAGGCCGGTGAGGCCGACGCGCGCGCGGGCGCCCGGCGGCTCGTTCATCTGGCCGTAGACCAGCGCCGCCTTGGAGCCCGGACCGTCGGGGATGATGACTTTCGATTCCATCATCTCGTGATAGAGGTCGTTGCCTTCACGCGTACGCTCGCCGACGCCGGCAAACACCGAGTAGCCGCCGTGCGCCTTGGCGATGTTGTTGATCAATTCCATGATGATGACGGTCTTGCCGACGCCGGCGCCACCGAACAGGCCGACCTTACCGCCGCGCGCATAGGGCGCTAGCAGATCGACCACCTTGATGCCGGTGATCAGAATCTCGGCTTCGGTCGACTGATCGGTGAACTCGGGCGCTGGTTTGTGGATCGGCGCCATCGCCTTGGTCTTGACCGGGCCGCGTTCGTCCACCGGCTCGCCGATGACGTTGAGGATGCGCCCCAGCGTTTCCGGGCCGACAGGCACGCGGATCGGACCGCCGGTGTCGACCACCTCGGCGCCACGCACCAAGCCGTCGGTCGTGTCCATGGCGATGGTGCGCACCGTGTTCTCGCCGAGCTCCTGCGCGACTTCGAGCACCAGAGTCTTGCCCTGGTTCTGCACGTGGAGCGCGTTAAGAATGAACGGCAGTTCGCCTTCGAACTTGACGTCAACGACGGCGCCGATGACCTGCGCGATAGTGCCGGTGTTGTTCTTCGCCATGATGCTTCCCCTAGAGCGCCTCGGCGCCCGAAATGATCTCGATCAGTTCCTTGGTGATGGCGGCCTGACGCGAGCGGTTATAAGTGATGTTGAGCCGGTCGATCATCTCGCCGGCGTTGCGCGTCGCATTGTCCATCGCGGTCATGCGCGCACCCTGCTCCGACGCGGCGTTTTCCAGGAGCGCGGTGAAAATCTGGACCGCAAGGTTGCGCGGCAAAAGTTCGGTCAGGATCTCGCTTTCCTCGGGTTCGAACGTGTAGATCGCACCCTTGGTATCGACCTTGTCCTTTTCCTTCGCCTCCGGAACGGCAAAGGGAATCAATTGCTGCTTGGTGACGATCTGGCTGATCGCTGATTTGAAGCGGTTGAAGACCACCGTGCAGGAGTCGAACTCGCCAGCCTCGAAACGTTCGACCAGGCGGCCGGCAATATCCTCGGCATTGGCGAACGTCAGGCGTGGCCGGCCGATCTCGGTCAGGCTTTCGACGATGAGCTTGGCGTTATCGCGACGCAGCGCGTCGCGCCCCTTGCGGCCGATGGTGAACAGCTTGACCGTCTTGCCGTCGCGCTGCAGCGCGCGCAGCGTCCGCCGCGCCTCGCGCAGGATGGTGGCGTTGAAGCCGCCGGCGAGGCCGCGATCCGACGTGGCGACGAGCAGCAGATGAGTCTGGTCGCTGCCGGTGCCGGCGAGCAGCTTGGGTGCATTCGGCTGGTTGCGCAGATTGGCGGCGAGCGAGCCGAGCATGCGCTCCATCCGCTCGGCATAGGGCCGTGCAGCCAGGGCCTGCTCCTGCGCACGGCGCAGGCGCGACGCCGCCACCATCTTCATCGCCGACGTGATCTTCTGCGTCGAGCGGACGGAGCGGATGCGATTGCGCAGGTCCTTGAGGTTGGCCATGGCGCGCTGCTACCCGTCGCTCAGGCGAAGGCTTTGGCGAAGCCGTCGAGGAAGGCGACCAGCTCCTTTTCCGTATCCTGCGCCAGCTCGCGCTTGTCGCGGATCGACGCCAGAACCTTCGGCGCCTTGGCGCGCAGCTCGCCGAGCATCTGCGCTTCGAAGCGCGTGACATCGGCGATCTCGACCTTGTCGAGATAGCCGCGCGTACCGGCAAAGATCGAAACCACCTGTTCCTCGACCGGCACCGGCTTGAACTGCGGCTGCTTCAGCAGCTCGGTCAACCGTGCGCCCCTTGCCAAAAGCCGCTGGGTCGCCGGATCGAGGTCCGAGGCGAACTGCGCGAACGCCGCCATCTCGCGGTACTGCGCGAGTTCGAGCTTGATCTTGCCGGCGACCTGTTTCATCGCCTTGATCTGCGCCGCCGAACCCACGCGCGAAACCGACAGGCCGACGTTAATCGCCGGCCGGATGCCGCGGTAGAACAGGTCGGTTTCGAGGAAGATCTGGCCGTCGGTGATCGAGATGACGTTGGTCGGAATGTAGGCAGAGACGTCGCCGGCCTGGGTCTCGATTACCGGCAACGCGGTAAGCGAGCCGGAACCGTGATCCTGATTCATCTTCGCGGCGCGCTCGAGCAGGCGCGAATGCAGATAGAAGACGTCGCCCGGATAGGCTTCGCGGCCCGGCGGACGGCGCAGCAGCAGCGACATCTGGCGGTAGGCGACAGCCTGTTTCGACAGATCGTCGTAGACGATGACGGCGTGCATGCCGTTGTCGCGGAAGAACTCACCCATGGTGCAGCCGGCATAGGGCGCCAGGAATTGCAGCGGCGCCGGCTCCGACGCCGTGGCGGCGACCACGATCGAATAGTCGAGTGCGCCATAATCGGCGAGCGTCTTGACGATCTGCGCCACCGTCGAGCGCTTCTGGCCGACCGCGACGTAGATGCAGTAGAGCTTCTTCGACTCGTCGTTGCCCGCGTTCACCGCTTTCTGATTGAGGAAGGCGTCGATCGCCACCGCGGTCTTGCCGGTCTGGCGGTCGCCGATGATCAGCTCGCGTTGGCCGCGGCCGACGGGCACCAGCGCGTCGATCGCCTTGAGGCCGGTCTGCACCGGCTCATGCACCGAGCGGCGCGGAATGATGCCCGGTGCCTTGACCTCGACGCGCATGCGCTTGACGTCCTTCAGCGGGCCTTTGCCGTCGATTGGCTCGCCGAGAGCGTTGACGACGCGACCGAGCAGCCCGCGGCCGACCGGCACGTCGACGATGGCGCCAGTGCGCTTCACCGTATCGCCTTCGCGGATGCCGCTGTCGTCGCCGAAGATCACGACGCCGACATTGTCGGTTTCGAGGTTCAGGGCCATGCCCTTGACGCCGTTCGGGAACTCGACCAATTCGCCGGCCTGGACCTTGTCGAGGCCATAGACACGGGCGATGCCGTCGCCGACCGACAAGACCTGACCGACCTCGGCGACGTCCGCTTCGGTGCCGAATTCGGCGATCTGCTTTTTCAGGATCGCGGAAATTTCCGCGGCACGGATTTCCATATCAACCAGCCCCCTTCATCGCCAGCGCGAGCCGCGCCAGCTTGCTCTTGAGCGACGCGTCGACCATGCGCGAGCCCACTTTCACGACCAGCCCGCCGAGCAGGCTCGGATCGACGCGGAAGTCGACCGCGACCTTGCCGCCGACGGCCTTGCGCAGGCGCTCGTCCACCGCCTGGCGCTGCGTCGCGGACAATTCCTGTGCCGCGATCACTTGCGCCGTCACCTCGCCGCGGCGCTCGGCGAGAATGCGCAGAAATCCCTGGATCATGTCGGGCAGCGCGAACAGCCGCCGGTTGCGCGCCAGCAACCCGAGAAAATTCCGCGTCAACGGGTTGACGTCGGCGCGTTCGCCGACCGCGCCGATCGCGCGCGCCTGTTCGTCGCGCTGCAAAACCGGGCTGCGGATCATGCGGCGCAAATCGGCGCTGTCGTCGATCAGCCGACGCAAACCGGTCAGATCGGATGCCACCGCGTCGAGCGCCTTGCGCTCGTCGGCGAGCTCGAACAGCGCGGCCGCGTAACGCTCCGCCAAACCGGCTACGCTTGTCGCTTCGGATGCCACGTCGAACTGATGTCCTTAAATTTCCGGTCGAGACCGCCGCCGCGATGGTCTCAAAATGAACACGCCCTCCGTCGGGTTTTCGCCGTTCGAAAACCCCCACCGTCACGGTCCCGCCGGAAAGCGCGGCGGTTCTAACATAGGCTTTTCGGGCACGCAACATGGCCGCCCAGCGGCGCCGTGTCGCGTCGCCGCAGCCGGAAAATCCCAGCTGCCGCAAGGTTTTCGGCGCTATAAGGAGCCCGCGTCACAGTGCCCGAATGCGTGTCATCCAAGCCTCGAAAAGGTCGATCCACGGATGAGCTCCGAGACCGTCTTACGTCCTTCCGCAGCCCTGGCTTTGACGCCGCCGATCGGTCTCGTCCGGCTGTCGCTGCTGGCGGTCGTGGTCGGCATCGTCACTGGAGTCGGCGCGGTTGCCTTCCGCGCGCTTATCGCCTTCGTCCACAATCTGTTGTTCCTCGGGACCGTCTCGGCCGTCTACGACTCCAATGCGTTCACGCCGCCTCACCCGTGGGGCGCCGCAGTGATTCTGGTACCGGTCGTCGGCGGCTTGTTGGTGACGCTGCTGGTCACGAAATTCGCCCCCGAGGCGCAGGGCCACGGCGTGCCCGAGGTCATGGACGCCATTTACTACCGCGAAGGCCGCATCCGGCCGGTCGTCGCGGTGGTCAAATCGCTCGCCTCGGCGATCTCGATCGGCAGCGGCGCCTCGGTCGGACGCGAAGGCCCCATCATCCAGATCGGTGCGTCGCTGGGTTCGACCTTCGGCCAGATTTTCCACATGGCGCCGTGGCAGCGGATCACGCTGGTCGCCGCCGGCGCCGGCGCCGGCATCGCCGCCACCTTCAACACGCCGATCGGCGGCGTGATGTTCGCGATCGAATTGATGATGCCGGAGGTCAGTACGCGCACGTTCCTGCCGGTGGCGCTCGCCACCGGCACGGCGACGTTCATCGGCAATGTTCTTCTCGGCCCGAAGCCCGCCTTCGCGGTGCCCGATCTGGCGCTGATCGGCGACCGTCCGGTGTCGACCGCGGCGCTTTTGCTGTTCGCGCTGTTCGGCGCAATCATGGGCGTGGCCGCCACCGCCTTCGTGCGCGCCCTGCCGGCCGCCGAAGACTTCTTCGAGCGCATCAAGAACCCCTACCTGCGCCACACAATCGGCATGCTGGTGGTCGGCGTGCTGATCTACGGACTCCAGCGCGGCTTTGGCCATTACTACGTCGAAGGCGTCGGTTACGCGACGGTCCAGGCGATCTTGTTGGGCCAGATGACGCTGATCGTCCTGCCGCTGCTGTTCGCGAGCAAACTGTTTGCGACCTCCGTCAGCCTCGGTTCCGGCGCTTCAGGCGGGATTTTCTCGCCATCGCTTTATATGGGCGCGACGCTTGGCGGGGCGTTCGGCGCGCTCGTCAGTGCCATTCATCCCGTCGCCGGCGCGACGCCCGAGGCCTTTGCGATGGTTGGCATGGCGGCGATGGTCGGCGGTGGCACCGGCGCGGCGATGACGGCAATTGCCATGGTCTTCGAAATGACGCGCGACTACGGCATCGTGATGCCGATGATCGTCGCGGTGGCGCTCAGCATCGGCGTGCGCCGCATGCTGTCGCGCGAGAACATTTACACGATCAAGCTGGTCAGCCGCGGCCACTTCGTTCCCAAGGCGTTGCACGCCAATATGTTCCTGGTGCGGCACGCCAAGGACGTCATGGACCCGGACATTCTGGTGCTGCCGGCCGACACCGATTTCGATGCGTTCCTGCGCCAGCCCGAAAACACGGGAGCGCTCAAGCACGTCGTGGTGACAGACGCCAACAGGATCGTCGGCGTATTGCGCATCAACACCGGCATTCGCCGCGGCCTCGAAAGTGCACATTCCAGCGTCAAACTGGGCGATGTGGCGCAGAAGAATTTCACCGTCGTGCATGAGGACGACATCGCCTTCGACGTCATCGACCGGATGTGGCGCGAGGATGCCGCCATGGCGGTGGTCGTGCGGAACGCAGCGGCCGGAGCTTCGGACGTGCGCGGCATCATTTCCAAGGAGCATATCGCCAATTCGGTGGCCGAGAGCATCCGGCCTTACGCGGCCAGCTGAACGTCAGAGGAAACTGTAGGGATCGACGTCCACCTGGACACGGATGGCGGCCGGCAGTTTCACCGCATCGAGCCAGGCCCGCAGAGTGCCTTGCAGCGCCGCGGCGCGTTGCGCCTTGACCAGAAAGCGTCGTCGATGCCGGCCGCGCAGCATCGCCAGCGGCGCCGGTGCCGGACCCAGCACCTCGATACCTTCGACGTGCGGCGCATGCCGAGCGATAACGCGCGCGGCACGGTCGGCAGCATCGGCGTCCGGTGCCGAAACGATCAGCGCCGCCAGCCGACCGAACGGCGGCCAATTGCCCTCGCGCCGCGATTCGGCCTCGGCGGCGACG
The DNA here is from genome assembly GCA_035275845.1 of Allostellaceae bacterium. Classification (GTDB taxonomy): domain Bacteria; phylum Pseudomonadota; class Alphaproteobacteria; order ATCC43930; family CGMCC-115725; genus REEB95. The sequence continues at coordinate 19,259 of DATEMD010000188.1, forward strand.
AAACCGTCGCGGTCGTCGCTCGCCAGCGCCCGCATTACCGGGTGCTCCGGCATATAAGTCTGCAGGAGGACCACGCCAGGCCGCTCGGCCCGACCGGCGCGGCCTGCGACTTGATGCAAGAGTTGGAAGGTTCGCTCCGCCGCGCGCAGATCGCCGCCCGATAGGCCGAGATCGGCATCGACGACGCCGACCAGGGTCAGCATCGGGAAATGATGGCCCTTGGCCATCACCTGGGTCCCGATCAGGACGTCGACCTCGCGGCGCTCGACACGTTCGAGCAACTCCGCCATGGCACGCGGACCGCTCAACGTATCGCTGGCCATGACGGTAATGCGCGCCTGTGGAAAGCGGTACGCGGCCTCCTCCGCTAGGCGTTCGACGCCGGGACCGCACGCGGCGAAGCTGGCGGCGGCGGCGCAATTGGGACAGGCCGGCGGCATCGCCGTCGCATAGCCGCAATGGTGGCACTGCAAGCCACCGGCGCGGCGATGCTCGATCAGCCACGCCGTGCAATTCGGGCACTGCATGCGGTGGCCGCATTCGCGGCACAACGTCAACGGCGCATAGCCGCGGCGATTGAGGAACAGCATCGCCTGTTCGCCGGCGGCCAGCGTTTCACCCAGCGCCTGCACCAACGGCGGCGACAGGAAGCGCTGCCGCTCCGGCTTCTGCTTGCGCAGATCGACGACGCGGATCTCGGGCAACTGTGCCGCGCCATGCCGCGCCGGCAGATGGAGCCGCGCATAGCGCCCGGATTGCGCGTTGATCGTGGTTTCAAGCGACGGCGTCGCCGACACCAAGACAATCGGCAATTGCGCCAGCGATGCGCGCACCACCGCCATATCGCGCGCGTGATAGATGACACCGTCCTCCTGCTTGAACGACGCATCGTGCTCTTCGTCGACGACGATCAGGCCGAGATCGCGGAACGGCAGGAATAGCGCCGAGCGCGCGCCGACGACGACGCGCGCCTGACCGTCGGCCACGTGGCGCCAGGTCGCGCGGCGCTGCGCGTGGCTGAGATCGGAGTGCCAGAGTACCGGTGGCACGCCGAAGCGATCGGCGAAGCGCTTGAGCAATTGCGCCGACAGCGCAATCTCAGGCAGCAGCACCAGCGCCTGGCGACCGCGTTCGAGCGCTGCAGCGATCGCCGCGAAATAGACCTCGGTCTTGCCCGAGCCGGTAACGCCATCGAGCACGGTGACGCCGAAGCCGCCGCGGTTCACCTTGTCGATCAGTTCGGCGGCAGCGGTCTCTTGCGCCGACGACAGCGGCGGACCCGGCAAACGCCAGTCCGGCGCCGGCGGCGGCAACACAGCGGGCAACGCGACCGGCGTCAGCAGACCGGCGGCCGTCATCGTCTTGACGACACCCGCGCCACACGCCGCGCGCTGCGCCAGATCGCCGGCGGTCGCAGCGCCGCCTTCGGCAAGCAATTCGAGCACGCGGCGACGCTGCGGCGTCAGGCGCGACGCGGGATCGTCGAGCGCGCGCCGTCCGACGTCGGCAATTTCATAACCGCTGATCGCGCGCGGCGGCTCAAGCGCGTCTGGCACGCTCATCGTCATGCGCAGCACCGCGCCCGGCGGCGTCAGCGTGTAGTTCGCGACCCAGTCGACGAATCGTCGCAACTCGTCGTGCAACGGCGGCGCCGGCAGCGTCTCGGCGATCGGCTTGAGCTTGGTCTCGGCGACGCCCGCGCGATCGGGGCCCCAGACGACGCCGGCGACTCGCCGACGGCCGAGCGGCACGCACACGAAATCGCCGACGGCGACGCGCATGCCATTCGTCACGCGATAGTCATAGGCACCCGCTAGCGGCAGCGGCAACAGCACGCTGACGCGATCGGCGCGCGCCGGTTCGGCGTTGGCAGGGTGCTCCGGCATGGTCTACACTCTCTTACGAAAGGGGCGTCGCAGGAAGTAGCAGAGAGGCGCATATGAAGTTTTTCCTCGATACCGCCATCATCGCCGACATTCGCGATCTGGCTGCAACCGGCCTAGTCGACGGCGTGACCACGAATCCCTCGCTCGTCGCCAAGTCGGGCCGTAATTTCATCGAAGTGGTGCGCGAGATTTGCTCGGTCGTGCCGGGCCCGGTCAGCGCCGAAACCACCGCCACCGACCATCCAACCATGCTGGCCGAGGGCCGCAAGCTGGCGAAGATCGCCAAGAACATCGCGGTCAAGGTGCCGCTGACGCCGGACGGACTCAAGACCTGCAAGGTGCTGCGCGGCGAAGGCACGATGGTCAACGTCACGTTGTGCTTCTCGGCGCCGCAGGCGCTGCTCGCCGCCAAGGCGGGCGCCACATTCATCTCGCCGTTCGTCGGCCGGCTCGATGATATCGGCGAATCGGGCATGACCTTGGTCCGCGACATCGTCGAGATCTATCGCCAGTATCCCAACTTCAAGACCGAGGTGCTGGTGGCGTCGATCCGCCATCCGATGCATGTGCTCGAAGCGGCGAAGCTCGGTGCGCATGTCGGCACCATGCCGCCCGCAATCATGCGGCAGCTGTTTTCGCATCCGTTGACGGACAAGGGGCTCGCGACATTCCTCGCCGACTGGAAGAAGACCGGTCAGTCGATCCTGGGCGACGACAAATCCGCCGCGGCAGCTGAATAGCGGGATTGCGGTGGACCGTACTCGGGACAAAATCACTGCAGCGCCGACGACGGTCAGCGAGCACGCTGCCACGGCGACCCAGGTCGTCGCCTATCTCAAGCGCCATCCGGATTTCTTCGCCGAGCATCCCGAGATTCTCGACTTACTGACGCCCCCGGCCGCACGCAGTGGCACCGGTGTGGTCGACATGCAGCAATTCATACTCAAGCGGCAGCGTGACGACATCGCCAAGCTCAAGGGCCAGCAGAAGCAGCTGATCAGCACGACGCGCGCGAACCTCGCGAGCCAGACGCGTGTCCACAGCGCGGTGCTCACGCTGCTCGCCGCCAACAGCTTCGAGCAGCTGATCCAGATCGTCACCACCGATCTCGCCATGTTGCTCGATTCGGACGTCGTCACCATCGGCGTCGAAAGCAACGGCGGCTCCACACCGCGCTTGCCGCATCCCGGCGTGCAGATACTCGAAACCGGCACCGTCGATCGCGTGCTCGGTCCGGAGCGCGAGGTCGCACTGCTCGCCGATACGACCGGCGATCCGACCTTGTTCGGCGCGGGTGCCGATTTGGTGCGCTCTGCGGCGCTGCTGCGTCTAGCGGTGAGCCGGACGGCGCCGGCCGGCCTGCTGTGCATCGGCGCACGCCGGCCGGGGAAATTCCATGCCGGCCAGGGCACCGAGCTGCTGGGCTTCCTCGCCCGCGCGCTCGGCATCACCATCGCCGCATGGCTCGATCTGCCGGCGTAAAGGGCGCGCGCCCGCTTCCTCGTTCCCTCCGGCCCGAGCCGGTTCCTCTGGTCCGTTTCGCCGCCTCGCAAGAGCTGATCGAGGCGATTGCGCTGTGGCAGGCCTGGCTGACCGGCGAGCGGCGGGCATCGCCGCATACGATCGCCGCCTATGGCCGCGACCTTGCCGGCTTCCTCGATTTTCTCGTCGCCCATCGCGGTGGCGTGCCGGGGTTGGCAACGCTTGCCGCGCTTGAGCCGGCCGACTTCCGCGCGTTTCTCGCCCGCCTGGTCCGCGACGATGCCGCGCGCGGCACGACGGCACGCAAGCTGTCGGTGCTGCGCAGCTTCTTCCGCTTCCTCAACAAGCGGAAAATCGTTGCCAACGGTGCGCTGTCTGCGGTGAAGACGCCCAAGCTGGGCCGCGTCGTGCCCAAGGCGCTGACCGAAAACGAAACCAAGGCGGCGCTCGAACGCGTCGCGTTGCTCGACACGCGACCGTGGATGGCGCGGCGCGATTTCGCGATCCTGATGCTGCTCTATGGCTGTGGTCTGCGCATCGCCGAAGCCTTGTCGCTGACGCGCGGCGCGGCGCCTGAAACCGGCGGCATGCTGCGCATCGTCGGCAAGGGCAACAAGGCGCGGCTGGTGCCCGTATTGCCGGCGGTTGCCGACGCCGTGCGCGACTATCTGGCGGTCTGTCCGATCGATCTCAAGCCCGACGACCCACTGTTCGTCGGCGCGCGCGGCCGTGTGCTCAATCCGCGCCAGGTTCAGGCGACCATGGCCAAGCTGCGCCGCGCGCTCGGCCTGCCGGAACATGCGACGCCGCATGCGCTGCGACACAGTTTCGCGACGCATCTGCTCGCCGGTGGCGGCGACCTGCGCGCCATTCAGGAACTTCTCGGCCACGCGAGTCTGTCGACGACGCAACGTTATACGGCAATGGACCCGGCACGCCTCTTGACGGTCTATGACCGTGCGCATCCGCGGGCGCGGGATTAAAGCCCCCGGATCGCGAACAGTGCGGCGAGAGAGCCCGCACCCATGGTAAGAAACGCCAGGCCCCAGGCGAGATAACCGCTGCCGCCGGCAAGATCGAGCACGAGCCCGACCGCGAGCGGCCCAATCACACCGCCGCTAAAACCCAGGACCGAATGAACGGCTAATGTCGCGCCGCGCTGGCCGGCCGCGGCGCTGACCACGGCGCCGCCGGTAAGCGCGGCGGAATCGGCCATGATCAGCATCGAGTAGACGCAGCACAGCGCCGTCACGATCCACACCGGCAATCCGCTGCTGAAGCCGGCGGCAACCGACGCCAGCACCGACAGGATCATGACGCGGCCAATGATCCGCCGCCGGTCGGCGCGCGCCGCGACCTCGGCGCCGTAGATGCTGGAGATCGTGCCGACCAGCACCGTCAACGTCGACAACCAGCTCGCGTTCGAGATGTCGCCGGCGCCACCACGCACCCGATCGGCATAGATGAGATAGGCGTTGAGCCAGCCGCGCAGCGCGAACAGCTCGAAGGTATGGCCGGCGTAGCCCAGGACAAACGCCATCGCCGGGCGGTTCTTGAACACCGGCCGGAAGGCCAGGCGCCGCAGCGCCGGAACGCCGGTGCGAACCGCCAGCGCCGTGGGCGGTACCAGGAACCAAATGAGGGCAAAAGCTGCAAGCGAGCCGGCTGCCGCGCCCAGGAATGCCGCGCGCCAGCCCAGCCAATCGGTCACCTCGCCGGTGAAGGCAAACGAGAACGCCGTGCCGAAGCTGAAACCTGCCGTGTAATAGGCGATGTAACGGGCCTGGCGCGGACCGTCATAGCGGTCGGTCAGGAGCTTGAGTCCCGGCATGTAGGTACCGGCGAGCCCCATGCCGGCGAAGCTGCGAATGAGCGCCGCCGACCAGAAGCCTTGCGCCAGCAGCGCGTAAGCCGCCGACGCGGCGCCGCCGAGCACGAGCGAACCGAGATAGATCCGGCGCGGATCGACGTGATCGGTCGAGCCGACCAGGACAGGAACGGCCGCGACGTAGCCAGCGAAGAACAGCGCGCTGATCCAGCCCGCTTCGGTGTTGGAGAGATGCCACAGCGTCTCGAATTCGGGCAGCAAGGCGGCGAAGCTCGAACTGCCGAGCATGCCGAGGATCGAGGTCGCGGTCAGGATCGCGATCAGGGCCCGATGCGATGGCCCCCGAGCAGGTGCCGGCGCGTCAGATATGGATGGCGTGGCCATCGACCGCGAGCGCCGCTTCCTTGACCGCCTCTTCGAGCGTCGGATGAGCGTGGACGGTGCGCGCGATATCTTCGGCCGACGCGGCGAATTCCATCGCCAACGCCGCTTCGCCGATCATCGTGCCGGCATCGGGCCCGATGATATGAACGCCGAGCACCCGGTCGGTCTTGGCATCGGCGAGGATTTTCACGAAGCCTTCGGTGAAGCCGTTGGCGCGGGCGCGGGCATTGGCCGTGAACGGGAATTTGCCGGCTTTGTACGCCGTCCCGGCTTGCTTGAGCTGTTCTTCCGTGCGGCCGACCGACGCCACCTCGGGCCAAGTATAGATCACCGCGGGGATCGCGTCGTAATCGAGCGACGGCCGGCCGCCAGCGATGGTTTCAACCAGCACGACACCCTCTTCCGAGGCCTTGTGCGCCAGCATCGGACCGGCGATGGCATCGCCGATCGCGTAGACGCCAGACACGTTGGTGGCGAACCGGCCATCGACCTTGATGCGGCCTTTGTCATCGAGCGCCACGCCGGCCTCTTTCAGGCCGAGATCGGCGGTGTACGGCACGCGACCGACCGCAACCAACACGATGTCGGCCTTGAGGCTTTCGCGCGTGCCGCCTTTGGCCGACTCGAGCGCCAGCGCGACGCCGTCCTTGCCGGCCTTGGCCTCGACCACTTTAGTACCCAGGCGGAACTTGAGCCCCTGACGTTCCAGGCTGCGCTGCAACGCCGCCGACAATTCGCCATCCATGCCGGGTGTGACGCGGTCGAGGAATTCCACCACGGTGACGTCGGCGCCAAGTCGCCGCCACACCGACCCCATCTCGAGCCCGATATAGCCGCCGCCGATCACCACCAGATGCGCCGGCACCGTCGCCAGCGCGAGCGCGCCGGTCGATGTGACGATGCGCTTTTCGTCGACCGCGACGCCCGGCAGGTTGGCGCTGTCGGAGCCAGTCGCCAGCACGATCGCCTTCTTGGCGTTGAGTTCGCGCCGGTCGCCAGAATTGAGCGTGACCGAAACGCGATCGCGCGCCACGAGCCGCGCCGCGCCCTTGACGTATTCGACCTTGTTCTTGCGGAACAGGAATTCGACACCGCGCGTATTGTCGGCGACGACCTTATCCTTGCGCGCCAGCATCGTCTTGAGATCGAGCGTCACGCCGGCAACCTTGACGCCATGCGCCGCCAACTCGTGCTGGGCGGCGGCGAAATGCTCGGACGATTGCAGCAGCGCCTTCGACGGGATGCAGCCGATATTGAGGCAAGTGCCGCCCGGCGCATCGCGCTTGTCGACGCAGGCGACGCTCATGCCGAGCTGCGCCGCGCGGATCGCCGCGACGTAGCCGCCGGGTCCCGCACCGATAACGATGACGTCGAACGCGTCGGCCATCGCCTAGACGCCGAACAACAGGCGTTCGGGGTCTTCGATACACTCCTTGACGCGGACCAGGAAGGTGACGGCTTCGCGGCCGTCAACCAGCCGGTGATCGTAGCTCAGCGCCAGATACATCATCGGCCGTGCAACGATCTGGCCACCAACGACCACCGGACGTTGCTGGATCTTGTGCATGCCGAGGATCGCCGCTTGTGGTGGATTGAGAATCGGCGTCGACATCAGCGAACCATAGACGCCGCCGTTGGTGATGGTGAAGGTGCCGCCCGACAGCTCCTCGAGCTTCAATTTGCCGTCGCGCGCGCGCCGGCCGAGGTCGCCAACCTGCTTTTCGATGTCAGCGAAATCGAGCCGGTCGGCATCGCGCACCACCGGCACCACCAGGCCCTGTTCGGTGCCAACGGCAACGCCGATGTCATAGTGGTTCTTGTAGACGATGTCGTCGCCGTCGATCTCGGCATTGGCCGCCGGAATCTCCTTAAGCGCGACGATGCACGCCTTGACGAAGAACGACATGAAACCGAGGCGGACGCCGTGTTTCTTCTCGAAGCTTTCCCGATAGCGCTCGCGTAACGCCATCACTGCGCTCATGTCCGATTCGTTGAAGGTCGTGAGCATGGCGGCGGTGTTCTGCGCCTCTTTGAGGCGTTCGGCGATGCGTCGCCGCAACCGCGTCATATGCACGCGCTCTTCGCGCGGACCGACTTCGCGCGCCGCGACGGGAACGGCGGCCGGCGTTGGCGCGGCGCCGCCTTTTTCGAGCGCCGCCAGCACATCACCTTTGGTCAAGCGGCCGTCCCGGCCCGAGGGCGGAATGCGCGCCGGCTCGACCTTGTTTTCATCGACCAAACGACGCACCGCCGGTCCGGAGCGGGCGGCCAGGTTTGTGACGGGTACGGCTTTCGCCGGCGGTTTCGGCACCTCGACCTTCGGCTGCGGCGCCTGGATCGGCGTACGCAACTGCGGCGGCGGCTCGGCCGGCGCAGGTGCGGCTGTCGGCGCCGGCTTGCCCTCCACCTTGGCGGCCGGTTTCCCCTTGCCGTCGGCGATACGGCCGAGCACACCGCCGACCGCGACGTTGCCGTCCTTCGGCACCAGGACTTCGGCCAACGTGCCAGCGGTCGGCGCATTGACTTCGAGCGTGACCTTGTCGGTTTCGAGCTCGACCAACGGATCGTCGACCGCAACCGAATCGCCAGGCTGCTTGAGCCAGCGCGCAACCGTGGCTTCGGTGACGGATTCGCCGAGCGGTGGAACGATGATGTCGGTCGCCATGACTCTCCTGCGGTCAGGGCGCGAGGGCTTCGTCGACCAGCCGCGCCTGTTCGGTGTTGTGGCGCTTCAATAGGCCGGTCGCCGTAGCGGCCGCCTCGGGACGGCCGACATAGCGCGCGCGCTTCGCCTTGATGTCGAGCGAGATTAGCGTTTTTTCGAGGCGCCGGTCGACAAAGCTCCACGCGCCCATATTTTCAGGCTCTTCCTGGACCCAGACGAATTCGGCGTTGCGATAGCGCATTGCCGCCTCGGCCAGCGGCTTGACCGGGAACGGATAGAGCTGCTCCAGCCGCAAGATAGCGACGTTGTCGATCCTGCGCTCGCGCCTGGCGTGCAGCAGATCGAAATAGACCTTGCCGCTGCACAGCAGCACGCGGCGCACCTGTGCGTCGGTGGTGAGTTTGTCGGTCTCAGCGAAGACGCGGTGGAACGACGTTCCCGGCCCCATATCCGCCAGCTTGGCGGCGACCGCGGGATTGCGCAGCAGCGATTTGGGGGTCATCACGATAAGCGGCTTGCGGAAATTGCGCCGCACCTGCCGGCGCAGCACGTGGAAATAATTCGCGGCGGTGGTCAGGTTGCACACCTGGATATTGTCCTCGCCGCATAGCTGCAAGAAGCGTTCGAGCCGGCCGGACGAATGCTCTGGGCCCTGCCCTTCATACCCGTGCGGCAGCAACAGCACGACGCCCGACATACGCAACCACTTGGCCTCGCCCGAAGCGATGAACTGGTCGACGATGACCTGGGCGCCGTTGGCGAAATCGCCGAACTGCGCCTCCCAAAGCACCAGCGAGCGCGGATCGGCCAGGCTGTAACCGTACTCAAATCCCAACACCGCAGCCTCGGACAGCGGGCTGTCGATGACCTCGAATTGCGCCTGGCCGTCGCGGATATGATTGAGCGGAATGTAGCGTTCCTCCGTCTCCTGGTCATAGAAGACGGCGTGACGATGCGAGAAGGTGCCGCGGCCGGAATCCTGTCCAGACAGGCGGACGCAGGTGTTTTCGGACAGCAGCGTGCCGAACGCCAAAGCCTCGACGGTCGCCCAGTCGATGCTCTCGCCCTTGTCGATCGTTTCGCGCTTGGCGTCGAGTTGGCGCGCGATCTTGCGGTTGAGATTGAATTCTTGCGGCACGTGCGTCAAAGCCGCGCCGACGTTCTTGAGCAACGCCAGATCGACGGCTGTCTCACCCCGGCGATCGTCGCCGCCGGCGATAGTAAAGCCCTTCCACTCGCCTTCGAGCCAGTCCGCCTTGTTGGGCCGATAGCTCTTCGCCGCCTCGAATTCGTTGTCGAGTCGCCCCATGAACGCCCGCTCGATCGCATCGGCGTCGGCGGCGCCGAGCAACCCCTCGTCGATCAGACGCTGGCGATAGATCTCGCGCGTCGTCGGGTGCGCCGCGATCGTCCGGTACATTAGCGGCTGCGTGAAGGCCGGCTCGTCGGTTTCGTTATGGCCGTGGCGGCGATAGCAGAACATGTCGAGCACCACGTCCTTCTTGAAGCGGTGCCGGAACTCGGTGGCGATGCGCGCGACATGCACCACGGCTTCTGGGTCGTCGCCATTGACGTGGAAGATCGGCGCCTGAATGGTCTTGGCGACGTCCGACGGATAAGGACCCGAACGTGCCTGCGCCGGGCTGGTGGTGAAACCGATCTGGTTGTTGACGATGACGTGGATCGTGCCACCGGTGCGATAGCCCTTGAGCTCGCTGAGCTCGAGCGTCTCGGCTACCAAGCCCTGGCCGGCGAAGGCGGCATCGCCGTGCATCAGCAATCCCACGACTTCGTCGTGCGACTGGTCGGCGCGCTGATGCTGCTTGGCGCGCACCTTGCCGAGCGTCACCGGATTGACCGCCTCGAGATGCGACGGATTGGCGGTCAGCGATAGGTGCACGATCTTGCCGTCGAAATCGCGGTCGGACGAGGTACCGAGATGATATTTGACGTCGCCTGAACCCTGCACGTCCTCGGGATTGGCCGAGTTGCCCTGAAATTCCGAAAACAAGGCGGCATAGGGCTTGCCCATCATGTTGGTCAACACGTTGAGCCGGCCGCGATGCGGCATGCCGATGACCAGCTCCTTCATGCCGAGCTGGCCGCCACGCTTCAGGATTTGTTCGAGCGCCGGGATCAACGCCTCGCCGCCTTCGATGCCGAACCGCTTGGTTCCGGTGTAGCGCTTGTCCAGGAACCGCTCGAGGAACTCCGCCTCGACCAGGCGCTCATAGATCGTCCGCTTGCCGCGCTCGGTAAAGTCGGTCTGGTTGCGCGGCACCTCGATGCGCGCCTGGATCCACTGGCGCTGCTCGAGTTCCTGGATATGCATGTATTCGACGCCGACATGGCCGCAATAGGTCGCGCGCAGCGCCGCCACGAGCTCGTGGATCGTCGCGGTTTCGAAACCGAGCATGTTGTTGACGAAAATCGGCCGATCGTAGTCCGCTTCGGTGAAGCCGAAGGTCGCCGGATCGAGGTCGGGATGATAGGTCCGGCGATCGAGGCCGAGCGGATCGAGATCGGCGATCAAATGCCCGCGCACGCGATAGCTGCGGATGAAATTCATCGCGCGGATCGAATCGAGCGCCGCTTGATGCACGTCGGCGGGCAGCGCGGCGACCGCGGCCGGCACGGCGTCCTCCGCCAGATGGCCGTTGCCCAGCATCGCCGGACGCTTCGCGCCCCAGCCCGGCCCTTCCATCTCCTTCAGGAAGGCCTTCGGCTCCTCGCCAAGCTCGGCGAAGAACCTTTGCCAGCTCGAGTCCACCGACTGCGGGTCGGCCAGAAAACGCCCGTAGAGCTCGGCGATGAACGCCGCGTTTTGGCCGGTCAGGAAGGTGTCGTTCGCAAGCGGCGGCATCGTTCTCAAATTCGTCCGGCGGGCGTCCGGCGGCAAAGGGTGGCCCGCATCCGTTTTACCGGCTCAAGCCTTAAATAAGATGACGGACGGCCGCTGCCCAGCGTTGCGCCGCTCATGGCTGCCATGAGCCGGTGACGCGGGAATTTCTGTGCCTTTGCAAGGCATTAACCTAGGCCTTGGCGTCCGCCAACAGCTTCTTGGTGGCTTCGAGCAAAATTTTGACGGCGCCGACCGATTTATCGAACGCCGCTTTCTCGTCGGCATTGAGCGCGATCTCGACGACGCGCTCGACGCCGTTGGCGCCAAGCACGACCGGCACGCCGACATAGACGCCTTTGACGCCGTAGGGGCCGTCGAGCCAAGCAGCGCACGGCAGCACGCGCTTCTTGTCGCGCAAGTAGGATTCTGCCATGGCGATCGCCGACGCGGCCGGCGCGTAAAACGCCGAACCGGTCTTCAGCAGGTTGACGATTTCGCCGCCGCCTTCGCGCGTGCGCTGAACGATCTTGTCGATGCGGTCCTGGGTCGTCCAACCCATCTTGACCAGATCCGGCAGCGGAATACCGGCGACCGCCGAATAGCGCGCCAGCGGCACCATGCTGTCGCCATGACCGCCGAGGACGAAGGCGCTGACGTCTTCGACCGAGACCTTGAACTCGTCGGCGAGGAAATAGCGGAACCGCGCGCTGTCGAGCACGCCGGCCATGCCGACGACCTTGTGGTGCGGCAGGCCGCAGGCCTCGCGCAAGACCCAAACCATGACGTCCAACGGATTGGTGATGCAGATGACGAATGCGTTGGCCGCATGCGCTTTGA
>DATEMD010000189.1:0-6076 GCA_035275845.1 Allostellaceae bacterium
CTTGACGCCATCCGGGCCGGTGCCGGTAGCGGCGCCGACGCGCAGGCGGCCAGCCTCGTCCTTGGTCGCGTTCGGAAAGCGCTGCGATTTCTCGATGTCCTTCACGGTGATCAGGCCGACGCAGCGGAAATCCTTGTCGACCACCAGCACCTTTTCGATCCGATGCTGATGCAGAAGCTTTTTGGCTTCGTCGCGCGTCACGTTCTCGCGCACCGTCACCAGATGGTCCTTGGTCATCAGCTCGGCGACCGGCTGATGCGGGTTCGAGGCAAAGCGGACATCGCGGTTGGTGAGGATGCCGACCAGCTTCTGCGTCTTGCGTTCGACCACCGGGATGCCGGAAATCTTGTTGTCGGCCATCAACTTGAGCGCGTCGGCGAGCGTCGCGTCGGGATGGATGGTGACCGGGTTCACCACCATGCCGGCCTCGAATTTCTTCACCTTGCGGACCTCGTCCGCCTGCTCGGCGATGCCGAGATTGCGATGGACGATGCCCAGGCCGCCAACCTGCGCCATGGCGATGGCGAGTGCGCTCTCGGTCACCGTGTCCATCGCCGCCGAAATCAAAGGGATGCCGAGCGCGATCTGCCGCGTCAGGCGCGTACGGGTGTCGGTGTCATTGGGCAGGACGCTGGACGCCGCAGGCACAAGCAGGACGTCGTCGAAAGTTAGCGCCTGCCGGATATCCATCACTGCCTCCCGTTCGCCCGGTGGTCGGGCGAGGTTGGCGCCGGATAATACACGGAAGCGTCTCTAAGGGAAGCGCGCCAAACGCCGCGCGGCGCATGCCTTGGATGCCGGAAAGCCTAGGCGGCGCGGCCGCGAAAGCCCTGTGCGACGAGATACACTTCGGCCGATTCGCTGCGCGAGGCGGGCGGCTTGGCGTGGCGGATGTCGGCAAAGTCGCGCTTCAAGCGTTGCAGCAGTTCGCCTTCGGCGCCGCCTTGATAGACCTTGCACACGAAGCTGCCGCCCGGCGCCAGGATTTCGGTGGCGAAGTCGTAAGCAGCCTCGGCCAGCGCGATGATCTTCAAGTGATCGGTCTGTCCGTGTCCGGTTGCCGGCGCCGCCATGTCCGACAGCACGATGTCGGTCGGGCCGCCGAGTTCCGCCTTGATGCGTGCCGGCGTCTCCGCAGCGGTGAAGTCGGCGTGTATCAGCGTTGCGCCGGCGATCGGCGGCATGTCGAGAATGTCGACACCGAGCACGAAGCCCTTGCCGCGCTCGCTGCCAACGCGCTGCACGGCAATCTGCGTCCAGCCGCCGGGGGCGGCGCCCAGATCAACGACCCGCAGGCCCGGCTTCAGCAGACGGAAGCGGTCATCGAGCTCGATCAGCTTGAACGCGGCGCGCGAGCGATAGCCCAGGCGCTTCGCCTCGCGCACGTACGGGTCGTTGAGCTGACGTTGCAGCCACTGTGTCGACGATGCTTTGCGGCGACCGGCGGTCTTGACGCGCACCGCGGCGCCGCGCGGCGATCCGCCGCCCTTGGCGCCGGCGCCGGTCCGGCTGCCGGACGGCCACGATCCCTTGCGCGCCATCAGGCCACGCGTGAGCCGGTGGCGCCCACCAAACTCATCAGGATGCCCTCGCGGATGCCGCGATCGGCGACGGCAAGCCGTCCGATCGGCCACAGCGAACAGATCGCCTCGAGAATGGCGCAGCCAGCGAGCACGAGATCGGCACGGTCCCGGCCGATGCAGGGGTGCGCTGCGCGCTCACCATAGGCCATCGCCAACAACTGCCCCGTCACGCGCGTGATCGCTGCGAAATCGAGCGCCGTCCCGTCGACACGCGCGCGGCTATAGCGCGGCAGGTTCAGGTAGAGCGCGCTCAGGATGGTGACCGTGCCCGAACTGCCGAGCATTTGGACTTCGCCGGCGCGGATATGGCGGCCGATGGCGAAACGGTCTTCGAAGGCTGCCAGGTGGTGGCGCATTTCGTCGACGATGGCGCGATACGTCGCCGCCGAAAGCTCGCGGCCGCCATAGCGGTCGGCGCAGGTGACGACGCCTTGCGGAATCGAGATCGAGGCGTCGATCACCGGCGCGGCCGCCGGGTCCGGCGGCACCGCGACCCAGGCTAGTTCGGTCGATCCGCCGCCGATATCGAAGACCAGCGCCCGCGGCTTGCTCCGGTCGAGCAGCGGCGCACATCCGTTGACCACCAGCCGGACTTCCTCGTCGCTCGAAATGATTTCCATCGCGATGCCCGTCGCGGAGCGGACGCGCGCGAGAAATTCCGCGCAATTATCCGCCCGGCGGCAGGCTTCGGTCGCGACATAGCGTCCGGCCGCGACACGCCGTCCGGCGACCCGTTCGGCGCAGATCCTGAGCGCTTCGATGGTGCGCGCCATCGCTGCGTCCGAAAGCCGGCCGGTCGCCGCCAGGCCCTCGCCCAGCCGGACGATGCGCGAGAATGCGTCGACGACGCGAAAGCCGTGGCCGCCGGTCGCGCGCGCCATCAGAAGCCGGCAGTTGTTGGTGCCGAGGTCGAGTGCGGCATAGGTCGTTGTGCCGTGGTCGCCGGTCGAAGCTGGATGGAAGGGCGAAAGGTGCATCGACACGCGGCGGCTGGTGAAAGCGGATTTCGCGGATGCTACCGCATCGAGGCGGCGAAGCGAAGCGGCCTCGGTCCGGGTCGGCTACCGCGCGATTGTTCGGCGCTGGGACATAGCGCATGCGGAACTGACCGATTAATTCCGGCGGCGCCGGCGTCTATATCCGTCTCGTGAGACAGCCAATCCCGGCCGTCTCACGGTTCGAAGGAGAAGTCTCATGCGTACATTGACGATTCTGCGGGCGCTGACGCTCGCTGCCGCGTTGTCCGCGCCGCTGGCCCAGGTCGCGTTGGCTGGCCAGCAGCAGCAACAGGCGATGACGGGTCAGAGCGCCGCGAGCGCCCCGACCTTCATTACCGGAACCTATGACCGGCCGGTGCCGACCGTCGGCAACTAACGTCGAACGCCGCAAGGTGAGCCCGCCGCCCCTTTGGGCGGCGGCTCAACCCGCGGCGTTGTGGCCGTTCTTGAGATTGTCGCGCAGAAAATTGATCAACGCTTGCAGCGGCGCCGGAACATTTCGCCGGCTTGGATAATAAAGGAAGAACCCGTTCGCTTCGGCCGGCTGCCAGGGTTCGAGCAGCGGCACCAATCGACCATCGGCGATAGCGTCTTTCACGTAATGCCAGCTCGCGTAGAGGAGGCCGACGCCGTCGACGGCGGCGCGCACGGCCATGTCGGGAACGTTGACCATGAGCGAGCCTTCCGGCGTCGCTTCGATGGTCCTGCCGTCCTCAAGGAAACGCCACGGAAAGGCGCCGCCGCCTGGCAGGCGGAACAGGATGGCTTTGTGCTGTGCAAGATCGTGCGGAGTCTGTGGCGCCCCGTGTTGGGCAAGGTAATCCGGCGCCGCGACCAAGACACGCCGGATCGGGTCCGAGATCCGGACCGCAATCATGTCACGGTCGATATTGTCGCTCACGCGGATGCCGGCGTCGTAGCGGTCGGCGACGATGTCGACCATCGCGTTATCGACGGAGATGTCGAGCCGAATGTCGGGATAAGCGGCGAAGAAGCGCTGCAACACCGGCGCTAGTACAAAGCTCGCTGCCGGCGGCGGCACGGTCAGGCGGATGAGGCCGGCCGGCTTGTCGCGAAAGGCGCGGACGGCATCGATCGCGGCGGCGAAATCGGCGAGCAGCGGTCGTAAGCGCTCAAGCAGGCGCTCGCCGGCTTCGGTCGGCGCCACGCTGCGCGTGGTGCGGTTGAGAAGACGCACGCCCAATCGCTCTTCGAGTTCGCGAATGGTCTGGCTGAGTGACGACGGCGACATGCCGAGCGCCACCGCCGCCTTGGCGAATGAACGGCGCTCGGCGATCGCCGCAAACGCGTTCATTTCCTCGAGGCCGGGATTTCGCATTGTTTCGCTTCCCCAAACAACCGGCGCGAATTCTACTCGTCCGGACGCGGCACCCCTCTGCCATTTTTGCAACGCACCAAAATCGCCCGTGCAGGCCAACGGCCCGGCACGCTCGGCTCATGACCGGTGGCCGGGTTCGCGATAGCGGCCCTCCCCAAGCCCGCGCGGCCTGTGGTAGAAACCGCGCGACGCCCTGTTGGGGGATCGTCTAACGGTAGGACAGCGGACTCTGACTCCGCCGGTCTAGGTTCGAATCCTAGTCCCCCAGCCATTTCCGGCGCTTAGCGGCGTTCGCTAAAATTGCAGATAATTCCGGCCCGGCATTCTTAGGGGCCGGTTAAGGCCGCCGCCGTAGTGTAGTTTGCCGGCCGAAACGGCCGGCGGCTTTTTACCGCGGCCGGCATGAACTCCGTCCTGACCAAACCGCATCTGATGCGCGCCAATCGCCGTCTCTCGGCGACCGGCGCGGTGGTGATCGCCGCGACCATTGTCGCGGCGGGTTTAACGATCTGGGATCTGCACGACGACGCGGTTGGCAATTACCAGAGCAATATGGCGAATTTGGGCGTGTTGATCGCGGAGCAGACTTCACAGTCGCTCCAATCTGTCGACCTCGTCCTCAATGAAACGCAGCAAAAAATCGCGGCGAGCGATGTCACGAGCGCGGCCACCTTCAACGGTCGCATGGGCACCGAGTCGATTCACCGGTATCTGCAATTGGAGCTCAAAGGTCTGCCACAGGCCGAAGCGCTGATCATGATCGACGCCAACGGCCGCGTGATCAACTACTCGCGGCAGTGGCCGGTCCAGCCGATCAACGCCAGCGATCACGACTTCTTCCGGTATTTGCGCGATCACGACGACGCTCGGCCCTTCGTCAGCGCGCCGGTCATGTCCCACGCCACGCAGCGGCAGACGTTCTATATCGGCCATCGTGTCAACGATCCGCAGGGTCACTTCCTCGGCATCGTCGCGGCGGCGATCTCGCCGAATTATTGGGCGGGATCTTATAGTTCCATCACGGTCGAAAAAGGCACCGTCGTCAGTTTTATCCGCCGCGACGGCGTCATCCTCGCGCACTATCCGGAACTCGGCGCGGTGACCGCCGCGCGCATTCCGCCGCAATCGCTCTGGTACAAATGGGTCGCGGAGGGCGGCGGAACCTATCGCTCCAAACCCTGGACCGACGGTGTTGTGCGCTTCGTCAGCGTGCATCCGGTCGCCGAATTTCCATTGGTGATCAGCGTCGGCTTCACCGAAGAGGCGGTGATGGCCCATTGGCGTTTCCAGACGTTGTGCATCGTCATCGGCGCGATCATTGTCGCGCTGGGCTTTGCCGTCCTGTTCTCCGCGCTCGCCGAGCAGTTCAAGCGTCTCGAAGGCCAGGCAAGCGTGCTCGCCGATTCAAGCGACGCGCTGCGCGGCGCGAAAGAAGAGGCGGAAAACGCGAGCCGCGCCAAGTCGATGTTCCTCGCCAACATGTCGCATGAGATCCGCACGCCATTGAATGCGGTGATTGGGTTTTCGCAGATCATCGAGCAGGGGATGTTCGGTCCGCAGCCGGCGCGGTACCGGGAGTACGCGACGCTGATCCGGCGCAGCGGCGAGCACCTGCTGACGATCATCAACGACATCCTGGACATCGCCAAGCTGCAGTCGGGCAAGACCGAGCTGCGGCTGGAGATCTCGCTGCTGGCGCCGATCATCGACGAGGCGGTGCGGCTGGTGACGCCCCGGGCCGAGACCGCCCGGCTCAAGCTGGTGCAGGACATCGCCCCGGACCTGCCGGCGGCGCGCGTCGACCTCACCCGCATCCGCCAGGTGCTGCTCAACCTGCTGTCGAACGCCATCAAGTTCACCCCCGCCGGCGGCACCGTCACCGTCACCGCCAAGGCCTGGGAGGGCGCCATCGAGATCGCGGTGCGCGACACCGGCATCGGCATGGCCGCGGCCGACATCCCCAAGGCGCTCGAGCCCTTCGGCCAGATCTCCAACGCCATGACCCGCGCCCACGAAGGCACCGGCCTGGGATTGCCCCTCTCCAAGAGCCTGGTCGAGCTCCATGGCGGCCAGTTCTCCATCGCCAGCACCCCAGGTCACGGCACAACCGTTACCGTCACCCTCCCGGCGGAAGTTGGCGCGCGCGACGTCGCCTA
>DATEMD010000190.1:0-10986 GCA_035275845.1 Allostellaceae bacterium
AAGGACGCCGACGTCATCGTCGTCATCGGCGCCAATCCGACCGAGAACCACCCGGTCGCGGCGACGTTCTTGAAGAACGCCACGAAGCGCGGCGCGACGCTCATTGTCATGGACCCGCGTGGACAGGCGCTGAAACGCCACGCGACCCACATGCTGCAGTTCAAGCCGGGCCGCGACGTCGCGATGCTGTCGGCGATGCTGAACACCATCATTGCCGAGGACCTGACCGACAAGCAGTACGTCCAGGCGTTCACCGAGGATTTCGAGAAACTCGCGGCGAGCGTCAAGGACCGCACGCCCGAGAAGATGGCGGCGATCTGCGGCATCGACGCCGAGACGCTGAAGACTGTGGCGCGCAAATTCGCGCGCGCCGAGGCGGCGATCATCTTCTGGGGCATGGGAGTCTCGCAGCATACGCATGGCACCGACAACACCCGTTGCCTGATCGCGCTGTCGATGATCACCGGCCAAGTCGGCCGGCCGGGCACCGGCCTTCACCCGCTGCGCGGCCAGAACAACGTGCAGGGCGCGTCGGACGTCGGCCTCATCCCGATGTGCTACCCCGACTACATCTCGGTCGAGGATCCGAAGCAGCACGCGTTCTACGAGAAATTGTGGGGCGCCAAGCTCGATCCCAAGGCCGGCCTGACGGTGGTCGAGATCGTCAACGCGATCCACGCCGACCAGGTCCGCGGCATGTACGTCATGGGCGAAAACCCGGCGATGTCCGATCCTGACGTGCAGCATGCGCGCGAGGCGCTCGCCAAGCTCGACCATCTGGTCGTGCAGGACCTGTTCCTCACCGAGACGGCA
Source organism: Allostellaceae bacterium (assembly GCA_035275845.1). GTDB lineage: Bacteria > Pseudomonadota > Alphaproteobacteria > ATCC43930 > CGMCC-115725 > REEB95. The sequence continues at coordinate 814 of DATEMD010000190.1, forward strand.
TCCTACGCCGATGTGGTCCTGCCGGCATCGGCGTGGCCGGAAAAGACCGGCACGGTCAGCAACACCAATCGCCAGGTGCAGATGGGTCGCCAGGCGCTGCCGCTGCCCGGCGACGCACGGCACGATCTTTGGATCATCCAGGAACTTGCCCGGCGCATCGGGCTGGATTGGAATTACGCCGGACCGGCCGACGTCTTCGCCGAGATGAAGCTGGGCATGCCCTCGCTCAACAACATCACCTGGGAGCGGGTCGAGCGCGAAAATTCGGTCACCTATCCGTGCCCGGCGCCCGATCAGCCCGGTCAGGACATCGTTTTCGGCGACGGCTTCCCGACCAAGACCGGCCGCGCCAGGCTGGTGCCGGTCGAAATCCGCCCGCCGGCCGAGGAGCCCGACAAGGACTTCCCGATGGTGCTGACCACGGGTCGTCAGCTCGAGCACTGGCACACCGGTGCGATGACACGCCGCGCCAGCGTGCTCGACGCGATCGAGCCCGAACCGCACGCCTCGCTGTCGCCCGGAGACATGCATCGCATGGGCATCGATGCCGGCTCGATCGTCCGCGTCGTCACGCGGCGCGGCGCCATCGAACTCAAGGCGCGGCCCGATCTCGCGATCGCGCCGGGCATGGTGTTCATTCCGTTCTGCTATGTCGAGGCGGCGGCGAACATCCTGACCAACCCGCAGCTCGATCCGATGGGCAAGATTCCGGAGTTCAAGTACTGCGCCGCGCGGGTCGAGCCCGTCGTCGCCAAGGTCGCGGCGGAATAAAGGGTTTATCCGCCGCGCCTAACGGCCGCGGTCGCTCGGGCTTGCTGTCATCGGCTCGAACGTGCCGTTGGCCGGATTGCGCAACAGCAAACGTCCGGTGGCGACGCCGAAATAGGCGCCGTGCAAGGCCAACGCCCCGGCTTCGACGCGCCGGCGGACAAACGGAAACGTCATCAGATTCGTCAGGCTGAGCTCGACCGACGCACGTTCGAGCCGGCGCAGATAGTCGTCGCGATCGGCGCCGCGCGCGCCGAGCGTTTCGGCGGCCGGTGCGATCTGCGCCATCCAGCGGCCGATGAAGTCGCCGGCCGACAGCGGCTGCTGTTCGTCGGCAAAGGCGCGGATGCCGCCGCACAAAGCGTGGCCGAGCACGACGATATGTTTGACCTGCAACGCTTGGACGCCGAACTCGATCGCCGCGCTGGTGCCGTGCTGGGTCTCGCGGTGTTGTTCGAACGGGGGCACCAGATTGGCGACATTGCGCACGACCAGCATTTCGCCGGGCGCGGCGTCAAAGATCACTTCCGGCGAAACGCGCGAATCGACACAACCGACGATCATGGTCTCGGGCCGTTGCCCAGTCTGCGCCAACGTCTCGTAGCGCGTGTGTTCGCTGGCGAAACGGCCGCTTAGGAAGGCGCGGTGGCCTTGCAGGAGGCGTTCGGGAAAGGCGAGTGGGGTGGATTTGGCGGGGTCGGTCATGCTGCTGTTGCAAAAAAAATCGGCGGGTGAGGGAGTGTAATCCCGCACCCGCCGTTGGGTTGAAAGTTTCGCGCTATTCGGCCGGCGCCGCCCGCGCGGGCGCGGCAATCTGCCGCGAGCGCAGGGGCTTCAGGACGAACAGCGCCAAGGCGACCACCGCGAAGTTCATGATCGCGGTGATCACGAACACCATGTGCCAGCTGCCGGTCATCGTCTTGATGATGTTGGCGACCGGCACCAGGAAGGCGGATGCGCCCTTCGCGGTGTAGAGCAGGCTCAGGTTGGTGGTGGCGAACTTCGGCCCGAACGTGTCCGTGCAGGTCGACGGGAACAGGCTGAAGATCTCACCCCAGGTCAGGAAGATAAGCCCGGCGAACACGACGAAGGCCCACGGCGACGTGCCGGCCGAGCCCAACAGCCAATAGCTGATGCCGCCCAGGCCGAAGGCGATCGCCATGGTGTTCTCGCGGCCGATATTGTCGGAGATCCAGCCGAAGATCGGCCGGGCCGCACCATTGCACACGTTGTCCACCAACAGCGCCACGGTCAGCGTCGTGCCGCCGAGGAAGATCACCGTGTTGGCGACATTGTAGTCCTTGGCGATGAGCGCGATCTGCGCCGTCGCCATCAAGCCGCTGGCCGAGACCAGGATGAACATGATGTAGAGAACCCAGAACACCGGCGAGACCAGCACTTGGCCCGGCGTGTAGCTCTGCGCCGTCTGGATGACCTTGACCTCCTTCGGCGTCGGCACCTCGCCCGGCTCGGGGCTACGCAGGTACCACGCAACCAAGAAGACCACCGCTCCCTGGATCAGTCCGAACCAGAAGAACGCCGCCGAATATCCGGCCGTATCGATCACCGTCCGGATTGGGATCACCGTCAATGCCGCGCCGGCGCCGTAACCCGCCGCCGTCAATCCGACCGCCAAGCCACGGCGGTCCGGGAACCACTTCACCGCGTTGCCGACGTTGGTCGTGTAAATCGCGCCCGCGCCGGTACCCGAGATGATCGCGCCCAGATACAGCATCGTCAGGCTGTCGGCATTGGCGTTGATGATCCAGCCGATCGCCACCATCACGCCGCCGACCGCCACCACCAGCTTCGGACCGATCTTGTCCGCCAGCCAGCCTTCAAGCGGTGTCAGCCACGTCTCAAGCGCGATGAAAATGCTGAACGCGATTTGGATTTCGGCAATGGCCCAACCATGGGCCTGGTTCATCGGCCGGACAAACAGCGTCCAGCCATACTGCAAGTTCGCAATCATCACCTGGCAGATGATGACCGCGATCAATTGTCCCCAACGATTGGGCGTACTCCTCGCCATGCTCTTCCCCTTGTGTGTGTGGTGTTGCTCGATACCTGGCGGATCAAAGCCGCTTCTTGGTATGCCAATATTTGAACAGTCCACCGATACCAACGCAAGCGCGATGTGGGCCTCGTATTGCAGCGCAACATGGCGGTTCGCAACCGCCCGGTATCATCGGCGGTCCGCGCCGGATCATGGTCGCGAACCCGATCCGATTCTCGTCGGCATACGCCGCGCGCGATCTCGTCGCGGCGGTCGTCGGCGCGACTGGCGCTACCGTCGTCACGCGCCGGCGATCGCGCGGCCACAACGGTCTTGACAATGCATCGTTTGCGGTACGCGTCGGCCGGAACCCTGCGCCGCGAAGTCCTTGATTGCCGTCGCGTCCGGGTGCAAGTCTCAGCCTACGCCCTGCCGCGGGATGCATCAGGGCGTCGACCATAACGCAAACAAGTTTCGCCAACAGGGTCGCGCCCATTGCGGAGGCGCGGTACAGCGAAGGGAAGGGGATCACCCAATGAGCAAACAAGTTCTCGTCGACGCACTGAAGAAAAGCGGCATGCGCACATCGGATGCCGGCGAAGCCGTCGACACGATTACCGAAACGATCGCCAAGGAACTCAAGAAAGGCCAGAAATTCAGCCTCCCCGGTTTCGGCACTTTCGCTGTGAGTCATCGCGCCGCTCGCATGGGCCGCAACCCGCGCACCGGCGAAGAGATCAAGATCAAGGCCAGCAAGGGCGTGCGCTTCAAAGCCGGCGCCAAGCTCAAGGGCTCGCTGTAAAATCCGCCGTTCGCGGCACGCGGCACCGACGCGAGCGCGGTGCCGCGTGCCGCGTCGTGCCTTAACGGCCGCTGATTTTTGGTTTGCGCGCGACCAAATCGATCAGCGCCGACATGCCGTCGTGTCCGGTTCCTTCGCGGATCACCTCGTCGTGCTCGGCGAGATGAAGAATGTCGAAGCCGGTGAATGCCGTCCGTAGCATCGCCGCGGTATAGAGGTGGTCGATCTCCTTCGGGCCGCCGGTGCCGTAGCCGATCTGCTCGGGTCGATAGCCCTGGATGAAGATCACGCCGCCAGGCTTGAGCGCGTCACGCATGCCTTGAAACAGCCGCGCGCGCAATGGTTCGTCCGCGAATTGGATGAAAATCCCCACGATCGCATCGAAGCGCTCGCGCCCCCATGTCCACGCCGCCATATCGGCGCATTCGGTTTCGAGCTCGACCCCCTCGCGCGCGGCCAAGCGGCGCGCTTTGGCGAGGCCCACCGGCGAGAAATCGACCGACAGTACCTTGAGCCCCCGCTTGGCGAGGAACACACCGTTGCGGCCTTCGCCGTCGGCGATAGCCAGTGCGCGCTGGCCGGCTCGGAGATATCCGGCCTGGGCCACTAAAAACCGGTTGGGCGCCGTGCCGAATAGGTAGTCGTCACCCTGGAAGCGCGCGTTCCAACGCGCCAGGGCCTCATCTGGGCGCATGGCTCGGCCGGGTGATGGACACGAAATTCGGCTGTTTCCCTGCCATTCCGGGGGATTGCGCCGGCTGGGTCTGCCTATAACCAGCGGGGCGGTTCCCAGCCGGATTTCGCCGCTTCACCCATGGACGCAATCTGCGGCGGGACCGATGCATGGTCGAAAGCTTTCCAAAGTCTCGTGCGCTTTTATACCCTGGTGGAGCACGCGAACAGGGGCCGCGCGGGCATCGGTCCGACGTCACGACCTGGGAGATCCCGGCATGAGTGGCACGATGCATCCGAGCGGTGCGAAAGTCGTTTCCAGTTTGGCTGGGGGCGACGATGCTTGAACGGCACTTCCGCGATCGTCCACGGCTGTTCTGGGTGGCGATCGCGCTCGCCGCCTTGGTGGTCGTCGGGCTTTGGATCGCGTTGCGTCCGCGCAGTACGCCGCACGCGGCCTTGCCGCTGCCGGTGGTCGCGGCGACCGCGGCGGCTGGCGAAATGCCGGTCGTCTATACCGCGCTTGGAACGGTGACGCCGCTCGCCTCCGTGACGGTGCGGACGCAGGTCACGGGTCAGCTGGTTTCCGTCGGCTTCACCGAAGGCCAGGAGGTCAAGGCCGGCGATTTCCTCGCCGAGATCGATCCGCGTCCCTTTCAGGCGGCGCTCGACCAGGCTGAAGGCCAACTCGAACGCGACCAGGCGCAACTCGCTGGCGCGCGGGTCGACCTCGCGCGCTATGCCGTCCTGATCAAACAGGACTCGATCGCCAAGCAGACCTACGACGATCAGGCCGCGACCGTGCATCAGCTCGAAGGCACGGTGAAGCTCGATCAGGCGGCCGTCGAAACCGCCCGGGTCAATCTCTCCTATTGCCGCATCCTTGCGCCGGTCACCGGTCGCGTCGGCTTGCGCCTGATCGATCCCGGCAACTACGTGACGCCGTCCGATACCAATGGCCTCGTGCTGTTGAATCAGATGAAGCCGATCTCGGTACTATTCGCGCTACCGCAAGAGGATCTCGAAGCCGTGCTGAAAGGCGTTCACGCCGGCGCCACGCTGTCGGTCGCCGCCTATGACAGCACCGGCAACACCAAATTGGCGGACGGCACGCTCGCCAGCGTCGACAACACCATCAACACCAGCACCGGCACCTTCCAGCTGCGCGCGTCGTTCGCCAACGCCGGCGAGCAGCTGTTTCCGAATCAATTCGTCAACGCCCATATCACGGTCGACACGCTGAAGAACGTCATCGTGATCCCCAGCGCGGCGATCCAACGCGGTGAACCTGGTACGTACGTCTATGTCGTCGGCGCCGACGATACAGCGTCGGTGCGGCCGGTCATGCTGGGCCCGTCGGCGGGCGAAACCGTCGCGATTCTCAAAGGGTTGCAGGCCGGCGATCGGGTCGTGGTCGACGGCGCCGACAAACTCAAGAACGGCGCCAAAGTCACCCTGCGTTCACCGGCGACCGCCGCGTCGACGCCGCCGGCTGCCGGCGCACCATCCCGCCCATGACCGCAGTGGCTGGGTGACATGGCGCTCAGCCCATCGCGCCCATTCATCCTGCGGCCGGTCGCCACGTCGCTGTTCATGGCGGCGATCATGCTGGTGGGCATCGTCGCCTTCCGGTTCCTGCCGCTGTCGGCGCTGCCCGAGGTCGATTATCCGACCATCGAAGTAACGACGTTCTATCCCGGCGCTTCGCCCGACGTGATGACGTCGTCGGTCACCGCGCCCTTGGAAGTCCAGTTCGGCCAGATGCCGAACTTGGTCCAGATGTCGTCGACCAGTTCGACCGGCGCCTCGGTCATCACGCTGCAATTCGGCCTCAACATCAGTCTCGATATCGCCGAGCAAGAGGTCCAAGCCGCGATCAACGCCGCCGGTAATCTGCTGCCATCGGATCTGCCGGCGCCGCCGATTTACGCGAAGGTCAATCCCGCCGATGCGCCGGTGCTGACGCTGGCGGTCACCTCGACGACGGTGCCACTGCCGCAAGTCGAGGATTTGGCCGATACGCGGTTGGCGCAGAAGATCTCGCAGCTTCCCGGCGTCGGCTTGGTCAGCATCGCCGGCGGCGAACGGCCGGCGGTGCGCATCCAGGCCGATCTGCGCGCGCTCGCCGCTTACGGTCTCAACATCGACGATCTGCGCACGACCGTCGCCAACGCCAACGTCAACACGCCAAAAGGCAATTTCGACGGCGTGTCGCGCGCCTATACCATCAACGCCAACGACCAGATTCAGGACCCCAACGCCTATCTGGGCCTGGTCATTGCGTACAAGAATGGCGCGCCGGTGCATCTGGGCGATGTCGCCCATGTCGTCTCCGGCGCCGAGAACGACAAGCTCGGCGCTTGGATGAACGTCACGCCGGCGGTGATCATCAACGTCCAACGCCAACCGGGCGCCAACGTCATTGCCGTGGTCGACGGCATCAAGGCGCTGCTGCCGCAGCTCCAGGCGTCGCTGCCGCAGTCGGTCGACGTCGCGGTGCTCACGGACCGCACGGTCACCATCCGCGCCTCGGTCGCTGACGTCGAATTCGAACTGACGCTGGCGGTGATTCTCGTCGTGTTGGTGATCTTCGTCTTCCTGCGTTCGAGCCGCGCCACCATCATCCCGAGCCTGTCGGTGCCGCTGTCGCTCGTCGGCACGTTCGGCGCGATGTATCTGCTGGGATTCAGCCTCAACAATCTGTCGCTGATGGCCCTGACCATCGCATCGGGCTTCGTCGTCGACGACGCCATCGTGATGATCGAGAACATCGCGCGCTATCTCGAGGAAGGCGAAACGCCGCTGCGCGCGGCGCTGCGCGGCTCGGAACAGGTCGGCTTCACCATCATGTCGCTGACCATCTCGCTCATCGCCGTGCTGATCCCGTTGCTGTTCATGGGCGACGTGGTCGGCCGACTGTTCCGCGAATTCGCGTTGACGCTCGCGGTCACCATCCTGATCTCGGCGGTCGTGTCGTTGACGTTGGTGCCGATGGCGTGCGCCAAGCTGCTGCGCCGGCCCGGCGAAACGCCGGAAAGCCGCTTCCAACGCTGGAGCCGCGAGAAATTCGACGCGCTCATCCACGCCTATGGCCGCGCCTTGACCTGGGTGCTCGATCGTCAGGTCGCGACGTTGCTGGTTGCGGTCGCGACCCTGGTGCTGACCGCGCTGCTCTATATCATTGTTCCAAAAGGCTTTTTCCCGGTGCAGGACACCGGCCTGATTCAAGGCATCTCACAAGGCCCGGCGAGCGTGTCCTATGCCGCCATGGCCGAGCGCCAGCAGGCGTTGGTGGACGCGGTGCTCAAGGATGCCGCGGTTGCCAGCGTCTCGTCCTACATCGGCATCGACGGCACCAACACAACGCTCAACAGCGGCCGGCTGCTGATCAATCTCAAGCCGAAGAGCCAGCGCAGCGACGTTGAAACCGTGATCCGTCGTCTCGGCCAGGAAACCGCCAACATCCCCGGCACGACGCTCTATCTCCAGCCGGTGCAGGACCTGACGATCGACACGATGGTGAGCCGCACGCAGTACCAGTTCGCGCTCGAGGACGCCAATCCCGACGAGCTGGCCGCGTGGGTCCCCAAGCTGGTCGACAAGCTCAATCACACCGACGGTTTCGCCGACGTGGTCAGCGATCAGGCGAACGACGGATTGTCCGTTTATATCGACATCGATCGCGCCACGGCGTCGCGTTTCGGCCTGACGCCGGCGACCATCGACAATGCCCTCTATGATTCGTTCGGCCAGCGTATCGTCTCGACCATCTTTACGCAGTCGAACCAGTACCGCGTCATTCTCGAATCGGACAAAGCCTATCAATCGTCGCTCGGCGCGCTGGATTCGATCTATCTGCCGTCGGCCAATGGCGGCCAGGTGCCGCTGTCGGCGATCGCCAAGGTCGAAACCCAGACCGCGCCGCTACAGATCGACCATCTCGGCCAATTCCCGTCCAACACCATCTCGTTCAACCTGGCGCCGGGCGCCTCCCTCGGCGGCGCGGTCGACGCGATCAAGGCGGCCGAAACCACGATCGGCATGCCGCGCGGCGTCATCACCGTGTTCCAGGGCGCGACGCTCGCCTTCCAATCGTCGCTCAGCAACGAATTGTTCTTGATCCTGGCTGCCGTGGTCACGGTCTACATCGTGCTGGGCGTGCTCTATGAGAGCTACATCCACCCGGTCACGATTCTGTCGACGTTGCCATCGGCCGGTATCGGCGCGCTATTGGCGCTCATGCTGGTGGGCGACGATCTCACGGTCATCGCCATCATCGGCATCATTCTGCTGATCGGCATCGTCAAGAAGAACGCGATCATGATGATCGACTTCGCGCTCGACGCCGAGCGCAACGAAGGCAAGTCGCCGCGCGAGGCGATCTATCAGGCGTCGCTGCTGCGTTTCCGGCCGATCATGATGACAACCATGGCGGCGATCCTCGGCGCCTTGCCGCTGACCGTCGGCACCGGCGTCGGCTCCGAGCTGCGCCATCCGCTGGGTCTCACCATCGTCGGCGGCCTGATCGTCAGCCAAATGCTGACGCTGTTCACCACGCCCGTCATCTATCTCGCCTTCGATCGGCTGGCGCTGCGCTTCCGCCGGCGCACCGAAGGCCTCTTCAACCAGGATGCCGGCGACCGCCCGGGGGAGAACCCCGCCGAATGAATCTCTCGGCGATCTTCATCCGCCGGCCGGTGGCGACGACGCTGCTGACGCTCGGCGTTGCGCTGGCCGGTGCCGTGGCGTTCGTCCATCTGCCGGTCGCGCCGTTGCCGCAGGTCGATTTCCCGACCATTTCGGTGCGCGCGACGCTGCCTGGCGCCAGCCCCGAGGTGGTGGCGACCTCCGTGGCGACGCCGCTCGAACGTCATCTCGGTCAAATCGCCGACGTCACCGAAATGACCTCGGCGAGCTCCGTCGGCGGCACGCGCATCACCTTGCAATTCGGCCTCGACCGCGACATCGACGGCGCCGCGCGTGACGTCCAGGCGGCGATCAACGCCGCGCGGGCCGACCTGCCGGCCAGCCTGCGCTCGAACCCGACCTACAAGAAGGTCAATCCGGCCGACGCGCCGATCCTGGTGTTGGCGCTGACCTCGGACACGCTCGACCGCGGCCAGATGTACGACGCCGCCAGCACGGTGCTGGCGCAGAAGCTGTCGCAGCTGCCCGGCGTCGGCGAGGTCGATGTCAGCGGGTCGGCGCTGCCGGCGGTACGCGCCGAACTCAATCCGCTGGCACTCGCGCAATACGGCATCGGACTCGAAGACGTGCGGGCCGCGCTCGCGGCGGCGAACGCGCATGCGCCGAAAGGCGCGGTCGAAGACGGCGGCAAGCGCTATCAGGTCTACGACAACGACCAGGCGCGCACCGCGGCGGCGTACAAAGACTTGGTCGTCGCCTATCGCAACGGTTCGGCAGTGACGCTGTCGGCGGTCGCCGACGTCGTCGATTCAGTCGAGAATCTGCGCAACGCCGGGCTCGCCAACGGCAAGCCGGCGGTGCTGGTTATCATCTATCGCCAGCCCGGCGGCAACATCATCAGCACGGTGGACGGCGTCAAAGCCGAATTGCCGACGCTCCAGGCCGAAATTCCCGCCGCCATCGACATCGGCATTCCGGTCGATCGCTCGACCACCATCCGTGCCTCACTGCGCGAGGTCGAACGTACATTGGTCATCTCGACCCTGCTGGTGATCGCGGTCGTCTATCTGTTCCTGCGCAACGGCCGCGCGACGATGATTCCGTCGGTCGCGGTGCCGGTGTCGCTGATCGGCACGTTCGGCGTGATGTACATGCTGGGTTACAGCCTCGACAATCTGTCGCTCATGGCGCTCACGGTCGCGACCGGCTTCGTCGTCGACGACGCCATCGTCGTGCTGGAGAACACCACGCGGCACCTCGAGGCCGGCATGCCGCGCCTTCAGGCGGC
>DATEMD010000191.1:0-18300 GCA_035275845.1 Allostellaceae bacterium
GTAGACGAATTCTTCCGGCTCGTGCCACGGATCCTCGAGCGCCTTGCCTTCGGCCGAAATGTGCAAAAGGTTGGCGTCGGTCGAGAACGGCGCCTCGCCGCGCTTGTCCTTGGCGATCGGAATCTGGTGCCGCTCGGCATACTCGATCAGCTTGGTGCGCGAGTTGAGTTCCCATTCGCGCCACGGCGCAATTACCTTGATGTCGGGCTTGAGCGCGTAATAGGTCAACTCGAAACGCACCTGGTCGTTGCCCTTGCCCGTGGCGCCGTGGGCGACCGCATCGGCGCCAGTCGCTTCGGCGATCTCGATCTGGCGCTTGGCAATCAGCGGCCGCGCGATCGAGGTGCCGAGCAGGTATTGGCCTTCGTAGAGCGCGTTCGCCCGGAACATCGGGAAGACGAAATCGCGCACGAATTCCTCGCGCAGATCTTCGACGAAGATCTGCTTCACGCCCAACAGCTCGGCCTTCTTGCGCGCCGGCGCGAGCTCTTCGCCCTGGCCGATATCGGCGGTGAACGTCACCACTTCGCAGCCATAGGTTTCCTGCAACCAGCGCAGAATGACGGACGTATCGAGCCCGCCCGAATAGGCGAGCACGACCTTTTTGACGGTTTCGCGGGGTTTCTTTTCGGTCATGGCGGCGCAGTATCGTGGAGCGTCGCGCGCGCGGCAAGTCTAGCGGTGCGAGCTAGGCACGCGCGATCCAGCCGCCGCCCAGGACGCGGTCGCCGTCGTAAGCGACGCAGGCCTGGCCCGGCGCCACACCGAAAGCGGGCTCGTCGAGCACGGCTGTGCCGCAGTCGCCGTCGAGCCGCAACGTGGCCGGAACCGGCGGCTGCGCCGAGCGCAGCTTGACCGCGACACGAATACCAGCCGCGTCCGGCGGCGCGGCCAGCCAATTGACCCGATCGAACGGCACGCGGGTGGCGCCCAGGCTGGCGCGCGAGCCGACGACGACGCGCCGGGTGGCGGGCTCGAGCCGGAGCACGTAGAGCGGCTCCTCACCGGCAACGCCGATGCCCTTGCGCTGGCCAACGGTGAAATGGATGACGCCGTCATGGCGGCCGAGCACGCGGCCGGTTTCGTCAACGATATCGCCGGGCTCCGCCGCACCGGGTCGCAGCTTTTCGATCACGTCGGCGTAACGCCCCGATGGCACGAAGCAAATGTCCTGGCTGTCAGGCTTCTGCGCCACCGGCAAGGCAAAGCGTGTTGCCAAGGCGCGGGTCTCGTCCTTGCTGAATTCGCCCAGCGGAAAGCGCAGGAAATCGAGCTGTTGGCGCGTCGTGCGATAGAGGAAATAGCTCTGGTCGCGACCGACGTCGGCGGCGCCATGCAACTCCGGCCCGTCCGATCCCTCGACGCGGCGCGCATAATGGCCGGTGGCGAGCGCGCCGGCGCCCAGGTCGCGCGCCACCGCCAACAGATCGCGGAACTTCACCGTCTCGTTGCAGCGGACGCACGGTACCGGTGTCGCGCCGGCCAGATAGGAATCGGCGAACTCGTCGATCACGTCGGCGCGGAAGCGCTTTTCGTAATCGAGCACGTAGTGCGGAATACCGAGCGTTTCGGCGACGCGGGCCGCGTCGTGGATGTCTTGGCCGGCGCAACACGCGCCCTTGCGGCCGGTGGCCTGGCCATGATCGTAGAGCTGGAGCGTGACGCCGACGACGTCACAGCCGCGCTCGACCAGCAGCGCCGCCACGGTCGAGCTGTCGACGCCGCCCGACATGGCGACGACGACGCGCGCCCCCGGAGCCAGCGCCGCATCCATCAGCTGCTCATCATGTTGCGCGTCGCCTGCGGCAGGCGGACGGTAAGGCCGTCGAGCTCCTCGGTCATCACGATCTGGCAACCCAGACGCGACGTCTTGGTGAGACCGAAGGCGAGGTCGAGCATGTCTTCCTCGTCCTCGGTCGCATCCTTCAGCAGCTCGTACCATTCCGGCTCGATGACGACGTGACAGGTCGAGCAGGCCAACGAGCCTTCGCACGCGCCCTCGATGTCGACGTCGTTGCGATGGGCGATTTCGAGAACGGACAGGCCGATCGGCGCATCCACCGTCTTGCGGGTGCCGTCGCGTTCGATAAACGTCATCTTGGGCATCAGATTCGATCCACCATCCAGTCAAGGCCGCGGCGAGGTTATACCAAGCGCCGGCAACAAATCTTCGGCTATCCGCGCGGCGCCCAAAGCGGCCGCGTCTGTGCCGGAATCAGCACCCGCGGCAACCCGTTGCGTCACCACGCGCAGCACGATCAAGCCGGCCGCGTTGGCTGCGGCTGCCAGCGCCGCACCGTCGCGTCCATCGGGCGTCGCGATCACGGCGTGCGTCACCGGCCGCGCCAGCTGCTTTTCGGCCCGCGCGCGCAACGCCAGCAGCACCGCGTCGAGCGCCTGCCCGTTTGTCGTCAGCCGCCGCGCGCCATCGGCGCCCGGCAGGATTTCGGCATTGCCGCCGAGCGCAATTGCCACCGCAGCCGACAACGCCGCCAAGTCGATACCGACCGCAGCGCCCGGACCATCGGCCGAAAGCGGAGCGCCCTCGGGCTCCTCGATCTGGAACAGTTTCATCGCCGTGATAGGGGACTCAGACGTGGAACGATTCGCCGCAACCGCACCGACCTTTTTCGTTCGGATTGCGGAAGGTGAAGCCCGATTGCAGCTTGTCTTCGACGTAGTCCATCTCGGTGCCGATGATGAACATGGTCGCCTTGGGGTCGATCAGGATGGTGACGCCTTTGTCCTGCACCACCTCGTCGAGCTTACCCTTCTCGTCGGCGTATTCGAGCGTATAGGTCAGGCCCGAGCAGCCGCGAGCGCGCACCCCGATGCGGATACCAGCGGACGGCTTGCCGCGCTGCGCCAACAGCGCCTGGATGCGCTGGGCGGCCGCGTCGGTCACCGTCATTGCCTGTCTCAGAGCCATGCGAATCTCCGACCCTTATGTAATGCCGGCGGCTTCGCTTGTCATCCCGCCGGCGCGCAGCCGCAGGACCGCCGCCGCCAGGGTGTCGACGGCAAAATCGACCTCGGTCGCGGTGGTGAAGCGGCCGAGCCCGATCCGGAGCGACGACGAGGCCAGCGCGTCGCCGACGCCGAGCGCGCGCAGCACATAGGACGGCTCGACCTCCGCAGCCGTGCACGCCGAGCCGGTCGACAGCGCCAGGCCCGGACAGGCGGCGATCACGTCGACCGCCTTGAGGCCCGGGAAACTCAGGTTGAGGTTGCCGGGCAACCGCCGCTCGGCGTTGCCGTTGAGCACGACATCGGAAACCTTGGCACGCAGTGCGGCGAGGAATCTCGCCCGCAAGGCCAGCAGGCGTTGCGCCTCACTCGCCATCTCGGCCTTGGCCAGCGCCGCGGCTTGGCCCAGCCCGACGATCAACGGCACCGGCAGCGTGCCCGAACGCATGCCGCGCTCCTGGCCGCCGCCGTCGAACAACGGCTCGATCCGCGCCCGCGGCCGGCGGCGCAGATAGAGCGCACCGATGCCCTTGGGGCCGTAGAATTTGTGGCCAGAAATCGACATTAAGTCGACGCCGAGATCGCCGACATCGAGTGCGATCTTGCCGACCGCCTGCGCCGCATCGGTGTGGAACAAAGCGCCCTTGGCGTGCACCAGCGCGGCGATGTCCTTGATCGGCTGAAGGACGCCGATCTCGTTGTGCGCCGCCATCACCGAGACGATCGCGGTCTTGTCGTCGATCGCATGGGCAACGACGTCGAGGTCAACCAGCCCGTCGCGGTTGACCGGCAGGACAGCGACGCGGAAACCGTCACGCTCGAGCGCCTTGGCGCTTTCGAGCACGCATTTATGCTCGGTCGCGAGTATCACCACGCCGTCCTTGCCGAATTGGCGGTGGAAGCGCGCCGCGCCCTTGATCGCCATGTTGTTGGCCTCGGTCGCCCCCGAGGTGAAAACGAGTTCACGCGAATCCGCGCCAATCAAATCAGCGAGTTGCGCGCGTGCCTGTTCGACCGCCTGCGCGGCCTCGCGGCCATAGGCATGCGTGAGCGAGTGCGGATTGCCGAACTTCTCCGTGAACCACGGCACCATCGCCGCAACCACGCGCGGATCGCATGGCGTGGTCGCGTGGTTGTCGAGATAAACCGGCGCAGTGTTGGGCCGGCGGGCGATAGCGCCGGTCATGCGGCCGTCACCCGCGTCCGCGCATAGAGCGCACCCCACGCCTCGACCAGATGATTGATTTCGGCCGCTGTCGTGCGCCAGCCCAGGCTGATTCGGATGGCGCATTCGGCTTCGCGTTCGGGCACGCCCATGGCGTCGAGCACGTGGCTGCGCCGCACCTTGCCGGACGAACAGGCGGCGCCGGCACTGACCATGACGCCAGCGAGATCGAGCGCCATCACCTGCGTCGCCGCCGGCACGCGGGGCATCGAAATACAAAGCGTGTTCGGCAGCCGGGGCACCGCGGCGGCATAGATCACCGCATCGCCGGCGATGGCTGCGAGCCGACGCTCGGCCTCCTCCCGCAGTGCCGTGACTGTGGCCCACGCTGCCGCGTCGGCCAATGCGGCGCTGGCAGCCGCGCCGAAACCGGCAATACCGGGCACGTTCTCGGTGCCGGCACGTCGCCCGCGCTCCTGACCGCCGCCGCGGGTCAACGGCGCGATGTCCCAACCGCCTGCAATGACGAGGGCGCCGACCCCCATCGGGCCGCCGAGCTTGTGTGCCGATAGCGTCATCAGGGTGCAGCCGAGTCGCCGCATATCGAGCGATTGACGGCCCGCACCCTGGACGGCATCGCAATGCAGCAGCGCACCATGCCGATGCACGATTTGCGCTGCTTCGGCGACCGGTTGGATAGCACCGGTCTCATTGTTGGCGAACATGAGCGATACGAGCGCCGGATGCTTATCAGCCGCCAGCAACCGTTCCAACGCCGACAGGTCGATCAGACCGTCGCGCATGGCCGGAATGCGCACGGCACCGGGTGCATTGGCGAGCACCGAATCATGCTCGAGCGCCGACACCAGGATGCGCCGGTCGGGAAACGCGCGCAGCGCCAGGGCATTGGCTTCGGTCCCGCCGGCGGTGAACACGACTTCACCGGGCCGCGCACCAACCAGCTTTGCAACATTGGCGCGCGCGGCTTCGACAAGACGACGCACCGCCCGGCCGCCGTGGTGGACCGACGATGCGTTACCCTCCGTCGTCAAGGCTTGCGCGACCGCAGCGGCAGCTTCGGGCCGCACGGGCGCGTTGGCATTCCAATCGAGATAGGACAGTCGGTCGGCCACGACGGAAACCAGGGGCGTTATTGCGCCGCGATAGTCGGCGCGGTTTCCGACGCGTCCTGGTCGGCGCGTTCGCGGTGCAGCGCGCCGCTGCGGCCCAAGAGCCGGTTGGCGACAACGTCGGCGAGCGTGACCGAACTCAGATAGAGCCGGATCTGATTGCCCAACTCTTCCCACAAATCGTGCGTCAAGCAGCGGCTCTTGTTGCCGCTGCAGCCAATCGGCGCGCCGGGCGTGCAGCGCGTTGTGCGGATCGGCTCGTCGACCGCGAGAATGATATCCGAGATGCGCGTGCCGTCGGCGCCGCGCGCCAACAGATAGCCACCACCTGGTCCGCGCACACTCTTGACCAGACCTGCGGTACGCAGCTTGGCGAAGAGCTGCTCGAGATAGGACAGCGAGATCAATTGCCGTTCGGCGATCTCGGCGAGTGTGATCGGCGTGCCTTGCGCGTGCTTGGCGATGTCAACGAGCGCCATCACCGCATAGCGTCCCTTGGTGCTGAGCCTCATGTTCGTCCTCCGCGCCCGCTAAATCCGTCGGCCCGGCCGCGCTGTGCGCGTCTCGGCCGGCACTTCCTCGGCGGGAAATTCCGCCCTGCGCTCCACCTCCGCGAGGCGCTGTTTGAGATAGGCGACTTCGTCCATCAAGCTGGCGACGCACCGCGCGATCGGATCGGGCAAGTCCTCGCACGGCGTGCCGTAGGGCAGGAATTCCTTGGGCACCTCGTGGCCGATGCCGATCGGCCGCGCGGGAATACCCGCCACGGCCTCGCCGGGCGCCACCGCATGCAGCACGACCGCATTGGCGCCAACCCGCGCGCCGGCGCCGATCGTGAATCCACCCAGGATCTTGGCGCCCGCACCGACGATGACGCCGTTTTCGAGGGTTGGGTGGCGCTTGCCGCGGCTGACCATCGTGCCACCCAAGGTGACGCCCTGATAGAGCGTCACATCGTCACCGATCTCGGCGGTCTCGCCGATCACCACGCCGGCGCCGTGATCGATGAACAGGCGGCGACCGATCGTGGCCGCCGGATGGATTTCGATCAGGGTCAGGAAGCGCGCCAGGTTCGACACCGCACGCGCGACTACGATCAGCCGATGCCGCCACAGCCAGTTGGCGATCCGGTGGAATACCACCGCGTGAAACCCGGGATAGGCGAGCGCGATCTCAAGGCGCGACCGCGCCGCCGGATCGAGCCGCAGGATCGTGTCGATTTCCTCGCGCAAAGCCTTCAACATTTTGGGCTCCGGTTGATATATGATCCGCTCGCCTGGGGCGGGCCTACCGCGGAAAGCCTGCCGCCGCACCTTGTTCGGGGCGGGGGCGAGACTATATCTATTCCGAGTATAGCGGTCAACTTTAGGACCGTTTTTGCTGGTGAGCCTTGACGAATATGTGGTGTCAATCCCGAGTTTTTCACTGGGTTAAAACTTCACGATGCCCGAATTGGTTCTAACCGGCCCGGCGGGCCGGCTTGAGGCGCGCTACCATCCTTCACGGATCGAGAATGCGCCGCTCGCGCTGATCCTCCACCCGCATCCGCAGCATGGCGGCACCATGCACAACAAGGTGGTCTACACCCTGTTTCACGCCTTTGCGCGACAGGGCTTCGTGGCGCTGCGCTTCAACTTCCGCGGCGTCGGCAAGAGCCAGGGCAGCTATGGCAGCGGCGAAGGCGAATTGGCGGACGCCGCGGCGGCGCTGGATTGGCTGCAAAACAACAATCCCGATGCGGAGCAATGCTGGATCGCCGGCTTTTCGTTCGGCGCGTGGATCGCGTTGCAGCTGCTGGCGCGGCGACCGGAATCGGACGCGTTCGTCGCGGTCGCACCGCCGGTCAACCTGGTCGACTTCAACTTCCTGACGCGGCCGCCGTCCGCCGGACTCATCGTCCAAGGCGACAAGGATCAGATCGTGGCACCCGACAGCGTCAAGGATCTGGCGCAGCGGCTGCAAAAGCAGCGGTCACTCAAGGTCGAATATCGTCTTGTTGCCGGCGCCGATCATTTCTTCGCCGACCGCCTCGACGCGCTGTCGGAGACCGTCGAAGGCTACATTGCCGCACGGCTGCGCACGGCGCGAGCCACCGTCAAGGTTTGAGCCGCCGCGTCACCCCGTGAAGGGGTCGTGCATCAAGATTGTGTCTTCGCGCTGCGGGCTGGTCGATAGCAACGCCACCGGCGCACCAACCAGTTCCTCGATACGCCGGACGTATTTGATCGCCAGCGCCGGCAGATCCGCCCACCGCCGCGCGCCGCGCGTACTTTCGCTCCAACCTGGGATCGTCTCGTAGACCGGCTCGACCGCCGCCTGCTCGCTGGTGCCTGCCGGAAAGTAATCGAGCGTTTCGCCGCGCAGCCGATAGGCGGTGCATACCTTGATTTCCTCGAACCCGTCGAGCACGTCGAGCTTGGTAAGCGCCATGCCGTCGACGCCCGCAGTCTTGACGGCCTGCCGGACCATGACGGCGTCGAACCAGCCGCAGCGGCGTTTGCGCCCGGTTACGACGCCGAACTCGCGGCCGCGCTCGCCCAGCGTTTGGCCGATTTTGTCGGTGAGCTCGGTCGGGAACGGGCCGCTGCCGACGCGCGTCGTGTAGGCCTTGGTGATGCCGAGGACGTATCCGACCGTCGCGTGACCGGTGCCGGCGCCCGAGGCGGCCTCGCCCGGATGAGTGTGCGACGAGGTGACGTATGGATACGTGCCGTGATCGACGTCGAGCATGACGCCCTGCGCGCCTTCGAACAGGATGCGTTTGTTGGCGCGGCGCGCTTCGTCGAGCCGCTGCCAGACGCGATCGGCATAGGGCAGCACCTTCGGCGCGATTTCGAGCAGCGACTTGAGCAGCGGCTCGCGCTCGACCTCGGGCGCACCGAGACCGCGCAACAGCGCATTGTGGTGCAGCAGCAGGACGTCGAGCTTGGTCGGCAGGGTGGCCGGATCGGCCAGATCGCACAGCCGCAGCGCGCGCCGGCCGACCTTGTCCTCGTAGGCCGGGCCGATGCCGCGACCGGTGGTGCCGATTTTGTAGGTACCGCGCGCCTCTTCGCGCAACCGGTCGAGCTGTCCGTGCGACGGCAGGATCAGCGTCGCATTCTCGGCGACACGCAGACTATCGGGCGTGACCTTGACGCCTTTGGTCGCGATATTTTCGATTTCCTTGACCAGCGCCCACGGATCGACGACCACGCCGCTGCCGACAATCGACAGCTTGCCCGGACGCGCGACACCCGACGGCAGCAGACTCAAGCGGTATTCGACATTGCCGATGACCAGCGTATGGCCGGCATTGTGTCCGCCTTGGAAGCGCACCACGACGTCGGCGCGCTCGCTCAGCCAGTCGACGATCTTTCCCTTACCCTCGTCGCCCCATTGGGCGCCGATCACTGCAACATTCGCCATGAAATGGTCTCCGGCGCCCTCAGGTCAGCGCGACGATCTTGCCGCCATCGAAGAGATGACCGCAATTCAATCGTTTGGCCTCGTCGCGCGGATTGCGCACGGCGGCGAGGCCCGCAACGGTAATCCAGCCGTCGGCACGCAGCCGCTTGGCGGCGGCGCCGTCGGCGTCGTACGGCACGTAGATTCGGCGCGGCGCCGGCGATTCGGGCAGCGCCTGTAGGATCGTATCGGCATAGAGCGTGAAGCCTGTGGCATCCTCGCCGGCGCCATTGCCGGTGCGATAACGGCCGCCGCGACCGAGCTCGCCGCGCACCGCTTTGGCGAAGACCGTAAAACTGACACCGGTATGGTATTCGAAGCCACGATTCTCGACCGGATCGACGGTGATGACCAGGCCAGGATCGGCGCGTTTCACCCGCGCGATTACGTCGGCGAGGCGCGTGCGCTCTGCCGCCGCCGCCTTCGGCAGATCGAGCGCCGACAGTTTCGCCAGTGATTTCTCCGCCGCCCCGCCGGCTTTGAGCAGTTCGCCGAGCGATGCGGCTGCCGCGCCGGCCGCCTTGCGCAAGGCGGCGGCATCCTTGTGATCGAGCGCGCGGCGCACGGCGTCGACTTGTTCGGGTCCGAGCTTGGCGGCCTGACAGATCGCCGGCACCAGCTTCGGCAGCGTCAGATCCACGGACAAGCCGCGCACGCCGAGACCACCCAGCGCCTCGGCTGCCAGTAAAATCACTTCGGCATCGGCGGCGACCTCGGACGGACCGATGAGCTCGGCGCCGACCTGGCCGACTTGGCGCTCGGGCCGGAGCTGGCTGCCATTGACGCGCAGAACCTGGCCGGCATAGCAGAGCCGTAGCGGCCGCGACGCGTTCTTAAGCCGGCTGGCGGCGATGCGCGCGACCTGCGGCGTCATGTCGGCCCGGAGACCGATCATCCGCCGCGACATGGGATCCATCATGCGGAACGTGTCTTTCGCCATCGCGGCGCCCGCACCCGAAAGCAGATTGTCCTCGAACTCGGCGAGCGGCGGCTTGACCCGCTCGTAGCCATGGCTCGCCAGGACCGCCATCAGCCGCGATACGACCTCGGCCTCGATGCCGGCGTCGGGCGGAAGCAGATCGCGCAGGCCTTCGGGCAGCAGCGCCTTGTGCAGCGTCTCGTTCACGGAGGCCGGAATAGCGGTTTTGGCGCGCGGCGGCAACCGTCCTGCGGCGTCGCCGGCGCCTAATTAGCCGCGTACCGGGACCGGCGCGATCAGGCCGGCTCAGTAGTAATAAAAGACGTGTTCGGGATGCCGCGGCACGACCACGACGCAACCCGCCAGGGCGGCGACGAGCGCCAATGCCGCCACAAAACGGCCGTATCGGTAAAACCGAGTCATCGGCTTCTCCTCAATCGCCACCAGGGTCTTCATGTCACTATAGGGAGGTGACGGGCGATCCGTTCCCGCCTGACGACATGCTTTTGCCCTGGCCGACCGTCGGACAGTCAGACGGCTATGGGCCGCGGATCGATGACGCTAGAAGTGAAGCTGTTTCGCCTGCACGACGTTGGCGATGGCACGGACCTTGCCGAGCAGGACGTCGTCGAGCGGTTGGTCGACCTGGATCAGACAGATCGCATCCTCGCCCGGTGCCGACCGGCCGAGATGCAGGGTCGCGATGTTGATCGCCGCCTCGCCCAGTGTCCGGCCGAGATTACCGATGAAGCCCGGCCTATCGTGGTTGCGCACAAAAAGCATGTGCGCGCCGAGCTCGGCTTCGAGCGCAATGCCTTCGATGTCGACGATGCGCGGCCGGCTGCCGCCGAACAGCGTTCCCACAACGCTGCGGGTGCCGCTCGCATCCTGGACCGTGACGCGGACCAGAGTCTGGAAATCGCTCGGCTCGGAACGACGCGTCTCGGCGATGGCAATGCCGCGCTCTTTGCAAACCAGCGGCACGTTGACCATGTTGACCGAATCGAGCTGCGGCGCCAGCAGCGCGGCCAGCGCGATGGCCGTCAGCGGCTTGATGTTGAGCTCGGCCGCATGACCCTCGTATTCAATGGCAACGCCCGTGAGCCCGGCATCGGTCATTTGGCCGGCGAACGAACCGAGTTGCTCGACGAGCTTGATGTACGGCTTAAGCCGTGCCGCCTCCTCGGCGGACAGCGACGGCATGTTGAGCGCATTGGTCACCGCGCCGGAAACGAGATAATCCGCCATCTGCTCGGCGATCTGGAGCGCCACGTTCTCTTGCGCCTCGGTCGTTGCGGCGCCGAGATGCGGCGTCGCGATGACGTTGGGATGGCCGAACAGCAAATTCTGCTTTGCTGGCTCGACCGGAAAGACGTCGATCGCGGCGCCGGCGACTTGGCCGGAATCCAGCGCCGCCTTGAGGTCGGCTTCGACGACCAAGCCACCGCGAGCGCAATTGACCAGGCGCACACCCTTCTTCGCTTTGGCCAGCGCCTTGGCGTCAATGAGGTTGCGGGTCGCGTCGGTCAGCGGCGTATGCAGCGTAACGAAATCCGCCCGTGCCAGCAGCTCGTCGAGCTCGACCTTCTCGACACCGAGCGCGAGCGCGCGTTCCGGCGACAGAAACGGATCGTAGGCGACAACCTTCATCTTGAGGCCGATGGCGCGGTCGGCGACCACCGAGCCGACATTGCCGCAACCGACCACGCCGAGCGTCTTGCCGGTCAGCTCGACGCCCATGAATTTGGCTTTTTCCCATTTGCCGGCCTGTGTCGAGCGATCGGCGGCCGGCAGCTGCCGTGCCAACGCCAGCATCAACGCGATGGCGTGCTCGGCGGTGGTGATCGAATTGCCGTAAGGCGTATTCATCACGACGATGCCGCGTTGGGTCGCGGATTGCACGTCGATGTTGTCGACGCCGATACCAGCGCGGCCGATCACCTTGAGCTTCTTGGCGGCGTCGATGATCGGCTCAGTGACCTTGGTCGCCGAGCGCACGGCCAAGCCATCGAATTCGCCGATGATTTTCTTGAGCTCACCCGGCGTCAACTTGGTGTCGACGACGGTTTCGACGCCGCGCTCCTCGAAAACGGCAACTGCACGCGGGCTCAATTCATCCGAAATCAAGACCTTGGGCATGGCGGCCCTCCGTCTTCAGGCTGCGGCGGCTTGCCGGACTTCCGCGAAGGCCCAGTCGAGCCACGGCAAGAGCGCTTCGACGTCGCGCGTCTCGATGGTCGCGCCGCACCAGATACGCAAGCCGGGCGGCGCATCGCGATGGCCGGCAAAATCGTACGCGACATCCTCGGCGTCGAGTAGCGCCTCGATCCGCTTCACCTGGGCGCGCTGGGCTTCGGGTGGCAGGCGCAGGAACCATTCGTCCACGACCTTGAGGCACACCGAGGTGCAGGAGCGGACCTTGGGATCTTCGACCAGGAAGGCGATCCACTTAGACTTCGCCACCCAGCGGCCGATGGCGGCGAGATTGGCTTCGCTGCGGGCTTTGAGCGCCGCCAAGCCGCCGACGGATTCGGCCCATTTGAGGCCGTCGATCGCGTCCTCGACCGCCAGCATCGACGGCGTGTTGATGGTCTCTTCCTGGAAGATGGTCTCGGCGAATTTACCTTTGGTGGTGAGCCGGAAAATCTTCGGCAACGGCCAGGCCGGCTTATAGGTTTCGAGCCGCTCGACCGCGCGCGGCGACAGCGCGAGCATGCCGTGCGCCGCCTCGCCGCCCAAGACCTTCTGCCACGACCAGGTGACGACATCGAGCTTGGGCCAAGGCAAATCCATCGCGAAGACCGCGGACGTCGCATCGCAGATCGTCAATCCCTTGCGGTCAGCCTTGATCCAGTCGCCGTTCGGAATCCGCGCGCCCGACGTGGTGCCGTTCCAGGGAAAGACCACGTCGCGATCGGTATCGACTTTGGCGAGGTCGGGAATCGTACCGTAGGGCGCGCGCATGACGCGCAGATCGGCAAGCTTCAGCTGTTTCTCGACATCGGTCGCCCAACCTTCGCCGAACACTTCCCATGCCAGCAGATCGACGCCGCGCGCACCCAACAGCGACCACATCGCCATTTCGGCCGCGCCGGTATCCGACGCCGGTACGATGCCGAGGCGATAGTCTTGGGGAATGCCGAGGAGGCGCCGCGAACGATCGACCACCTCTTTCAGCTTGGCCTTGCCCGGCTTCGAGCGATGCGAGCGGCCGAACAGGCCGGCCGACAATGCAGACAGGCTCCAGCCCGGGCGCTTGGCGCAAGGACCCGATGAAAATGATGGATTAGCGGGCCGAGAATTCGGCTTCATCGATCTATTCCTTCCAGAATAGCCGCGCCCCGTTGGGGAGGCGTGTCCCGCCGACGAAACTAGGGGAGCGACCGTCGCGCGTCAATCGAGCTCGGCAAATCCGCTGGGTGCGCCGATGCGCCCCGGTGCTACCATCGCCGTGCAGGGGTCAGACAATGATCTTTCGGCAACTGTTTGACAGCGAATCAAGCACCTATACCTACGTGCTCGCGGCAGGGCACGGCGGCGAGGCGTTGATCATTGACCCGGTGCTCGATCGCGTCGAGCGCTACCTGCAGCTGTTTAACGAACTCGACGTCAACCTCGTCAAGGCAATCGACACTCATCTCCATGCCGATCACATCACCGGGATGGGTGCACTGCGCGACCGCACGCACTGTGTCACGGTCATGGGCCAAGAGACACAGGCCGACGTGGTCTCGATCCGAGTTGCCGACGGCGACAGAGTCGATATCGAGGGGTTGAGCCTGACCGCAATCCATACACCCGGCCACACGCCGGATTCCTACTGTTTCATCGCCGGCGATCGCGTCTTCACCGGCGACACGCTGCTCATCCGCGGCACCGGCCGCACTGATTTCCAGGGCGGCGATGCCCGCGCTCAATACGATTCGATCTTCAACAAGCTGCTCAAGTTACCGGACGAGACGCTGGTCTACCCCGCACATGACTACAAGGGCGAGACGGTTTCGACCATCGGCGAGGAACGCGCCTTCAATCCCCGCCTCAAGGTCCGTTCCGCCGAGGAATATGCCGCGATCATGGCCGGGTTGAAGCTCGCGAATCCCAAGATGATGGACGTGGCGGTTCCCAGGAACGTGCATGTCGGCCTGGCGCAAGAGAAGCTTCTCGCCGACGGCTTCGGTATCTTGGCGACGGACGCTTTGGCGCTGCCCACACAGTCCGGAATCGTGCTGGTCGATCTGCGCGAAACACGCGAACGCCAACAGCATCGTGCGATCCCGGGTGCGTTGCACGCGCCCTATCACGATCTCGCGGCCAACATCAATCCGGGCGGCATGCTGTTCGAATTGTCACGGGCGACCGGGCGCAAGCTGGTGTTCTACTGCGCCTTCGGCGAGCGCTCGGCGATGGCGGTACAGGCCGCACATTCGGCCGGGCTAATGCAAGCGAGCCACATTCACGGTGGTATCGATGCCTGGAAGAAAGCCGGCGGACCGACAGTTGAATGCGGCTAGGCCGGCCGGCGCCTGAGCAGGTGCATGGCGGTGTAGGTCAACACGGCCTCGTCGCTCTGGTTCAGGTAGCGGTAAGCGCCACGCATGATTCCGCGGTCGGGTTTCGACTGCGACGGACGGCTCTCAACAACCTCCATCTCGACGCGCAGCGTATCACCGGGCCGCACCGGCTTGAGCCAGCGCAGTTCGTCGAAACCGGGCGAGCCCATGCTGGCCGCGGCGAGGATGCCGGTGTCCCAGATCAGCCGAAAGCCGATCGCCAGCGTCTGGAAGCCGCTGGCGATGAGACCGCCGAAATGCGTGTGTTTGGCCGCAGCCGGATCGATGTGGAACGGTTGTGGATCGTAGACCTTGGCGAACCCGACGATCATGTCTTCGGTGACGGTCTTGGTCGCGGTGGCGAATTTGTCGCCAACCTTGAAATCGTCGAAATATCGGTCGGCCATCGCCTACTCCCCCCTGCCGCGCACGGCAATCTAGCTCAGCGCCGGTCGATGGTGAACGCGCGTTCCGAGCGGGTCAGGCCAATGTGCGGGTAATAGCTCATCGCTTTGGGCGCCGCCAATAGGATCAGCGTGGCATCGAGCCCAGCAATGGCATGCGTGCGGCCGATCAGCTCCGTGCCGATGCCACGCCGCTGCCACGCGACGTCGACGGCAAGGTCCGAGAGATAGCAGCAATAAGTGAAATCGGTCAGCGACCGCGCGACGCCGATCAGCAAGCCCTTGGCATCGCGCGCGCACAGCCGGATGTCGGCGTGCTCAAGCATGCACGCGATGCGGCGGCGATCGTCGACCGGCCGCCGTTCAGCCAAGGTGGAACGGCGCAGCACGTCGATGAACTCATCGACGCCGAGCGCGGGTTCGTCGGTGTAGGCGATAGCGTCGGCCATGCTTCCCTTTCACGGTGCGTTGCGGCGACAGCGCATGACCTAACGGTCCACGGCCGCTTCCCAGTCCCGGTGCGTTGCGGATCGCCTGTTGAACGAAAGCGTGTGCCCGGTCGACCGCAAGCCGCAGCGCCATTCCCTGCGCGAGGCCGACGGCGACAGCCGAAGCATAGGTACAGCCGGTGCCGTGAGTCGCGCGCGTTTTTTGCCGCCGCGCCTTGAGCAAAAAACTGTCCTCGGGCGTCGCGACGAGGTCGATCAACGTATCACCCGGCAGATGGCCGCCCTTCACCACGACCGCCTGCGCGCCGAGACGAAGTAGCGCATCGGCGGCGCGCCGCATGCCGTCGAGATCGGCAACCGTCAGGCCGGTGAGCATTGCGGCCTCTGGAACGTTGGGCGTGACCACGGCGGCGCGGGCAATGAGGCGCCGCTTCAGTCGTTCGACTCCGGGCTCGTCGAGCAGCGCGGTCCCGCTTGTGGACGCGATGACCGGATCGACGATCAGCGGCACGTCCGGCGCCGTCATTTCGAGCGCGTTCGCGACGGCCTCGACCACGGCCGCATCGACCAGCATGCCAGTTTTCACCGCATCGGCGCCGATGTCGGCGAGCGCGGTTTCGATCTGGCGACGCACGAAATCGGGACCGATCGGCAGCACACCGGCGACGCCGAGCGTATTCTGTGCGGTCAGTGCGGTAATGGCGGTGGTGGCATAGCCACCGAGCGCCATGACGGTTTTGAGATCGGCCTGAATGCCCGCGCCGGCCGAGGAATCCGAACCGGCAACGATGAGCACGCGGCCGGTCATTCGGCCGCGCTTTCCTCCGCGCGTCCTGCCGCGGCCACCGCCGCGGCCACGCTGTCGACGATTTCGGCCACCAGCGCCTGATCTTCGCCTTCGGCCATGACGCGGATCAGCGGCTCGGTGCCGGATTTACGCACCAGCAGGCGACCGGTTTTGCCGAGGCGTCGTTCGCCGGCCGCGATCGCCGCCTTGACGGGACCACGATCGAGCAAATTGACGCCGTTGACGCGCACGTTGCGCAGCAGCTGCGGCACCGGCTCGAAAACTTTGCAGACCTGACTCGCTGGCGCGCTGGTCTCGACGATCGCGGCCAGCACCTCGAGCGCCGCGATCAGGCCATCGCCCGTCGTCGAATAATCACCGAGAATGATATGCCCCGATTGCTCGCCGCCGAGATTGCTGCCGATGCGGCGCATGGTCTCGACGACGTAACGGTCGCCCACTTGCGTGCGGGTCACGGCAACGCCGTTGCCCGCGAGATGCCGCTCGAAGCCAAAATTCGACATCACGGTCGCGACCAAGCCCGACTTTGCCAACCGGTTGCCGCGGTGCCAGTTCAAAGCAATCAACGCCATGAGTTGGTCGCCGTCGAGGATGTGGCCGTGCTCATCGGCCATGATCAGGCGATCGGCATCACCGTCGAGAGCGATGCCGAGGTCGGCGCCATGCGCCACGACCGCTTCTTGCATGGTTTCGGGCGCAGTGGTGCCGCACTTGCGATTGATATTGAGGCCGTCGGGCGCGACGCCGACCGGTACAACTTCAGCGCCGAGCTCCCACAGCACGGTCGGCGCGACTTTGTACGCGGCGCCGTTGGCGCAATCGACCACGACCTTGAGGCCATCAAGCCGGAGACGCTTGGGGAAGGTGTTCTTGACGAATTCGATATAGCGGCCGCCGGCGTCGTCGAGTCGCTTGGCGCGGCCAAGCCCCTTCGAGCTCGCGCGCTGATCGGCGGCGCGATCGAACGCCATCTCAATCTGCGCCTCGATTTCGTCCGAGAATTTGAATCCATCCGGGCCGAACAGCTTGATGCCGTTGTCCTCGAACGGATTGTGCGAGGCGGAAATCATGACGCCCAGATCGGCACGCAACGACCGGGTCAGCATGGCGATCGCCGGCGTCGGCAGCGGACCGACCAGCACGACGTCCATGCCCATGGCGATGAAGCCTGAGGTCAGCGCCGGCTCGATCAGATAGCCGGACAACCGCGTGTCCTTGCCGATGACCGCGAGATGGCGGTGATCGCCGCGGCGCAGCACGAATGCCGCCGCCATCGCCACCTTGAGCGCAATGTCGGCCGTCATCGGCTCGCGATTGGCGGTGCCGCGGATGCCGTCGGTGCCGAACAACTTGCGCGTTGTCGCTTTCACGATGCCCCCTGGAGCGCGGGACGGCTCAGCCGCCCGGCTGCGGCTCCGGCTCGATACCGCCAGCCGGCTTGTCGCGGCCCGCGGGCGGCACCGAAGGACGCCGTCCCGGCGTCGGCTTGGCCGGCTCTTCGAGCGCCGGACCGGTATCGCGCACGATCTTCTCGCCGCGGATGATGCGGCGGATTTCGTCGGCGGTCAGCGTCTCGAACTCGAGAAGGCCCTTGGCGAGGGCGTGCAGCTCGTCGATATGGCTGGTCAGCGTGTTGCGCGCGCGCTTTTCGCCCTCTTCGACGATGCGACGAATTTCCTCGTCGATGACCTTGGCGGTGGCATCGGAGATGTTCTTGCGCTGCGTCACCGAATGACCGAGGAAAACTTCTTCCTCGTTGTCGCTGTAGCGCAACGGCCCGAGCTTGTCGCTGAAGCCGAACTCCGTAACCATGCGGCGCGCCAGATTGGTCGCGCGCCGGATATCGTCGGCGGCGCCGGTTGTCACCTTCTCGGGGCCGAAGATGAGCTCTTCGGCAACGCGGCCGCCGAACAGGCTGGTCACCATCGCTTCGAGCTCCTTGCGCGACTGGCTGTACTTGTCGCGTTCCGGCAGAAACATGGTGATGCCGAGCGCCCGGCCGCGCGGAATGATCGTCACCTTATGCAGCGGCTCGTGCCCTTCGGTATAGAGCATGACGAGCGCGTGGCCGCCTTCGTGATAGGCGGTGAGCTTTTTCTCGTCCTCGGTCATGACCATGGAGCGCCGCTCGGCGCCCATCATCACCTTGTCCTTGGCCTGCTCGAATTCGGCCATGGTGACCGAGCGCTTGCCCTTGCGCGCCGCCATCAACGCCGCCTCGTTGACGAGGTTGGCGAGATCGGCGCCCGAGAAGCCGGGCGTGCCGCGCGCGATGATGCGCGGGTCGACGTCCGACGCCAGCGGCACCTTGCGCATATGCACCTTGAGAATCTTCTCGCGGCCAACGACGTCCGGGTTCGGCACAACGACCTGACGGTCGAAGCGGCCGGGACGCAGCAACGCTGGGTCAAGCACGTCGGGACGGTTGGTGGCGGCGATCAGGATCACGCCCTCGTTCGCC
>DATEMD010000192.1:0-2737 GCA_035275845.1 Allostellaceae bacterium
GACCGCTCCGTCGATTTCACTCGGCTGAAAAGTGATGTGAACGTCGGTTCTGGCTATCGACGCTCGCGTCAGCCAAGCAGGTTTTTTGCATAGTTGGCTCGACGCAGGACGCCGTCGCGCGCCTCCTCCACCAGCCGCAACACGCTCGGCACGTCGACGCCCACCAAACTGCCGCGCCACTTCTTCACCTTTCCGCCGATGAAGACCGTTTCGACGTGGCTGGGATTCATCATGTTCACGACCGTCATCGCTGCGTTGTTGAGCGGCCACACGTCGAGCCGATCGGCGCGCAAGACGACGATATCGGCCTCCTTGCCGGGCGTGAGCGTGCCGATTCGATCTGCAAGGTTGGCGCAGCGCGCGCCCTCGATGGTGGCGAATTCGAGCACGTCGCGGCAGCTGAGCAGCGGCGGCAGGTTTTGCTCGCCCTTGCGGGCGCGTTGCAGGATCAGCAGCCGCTGTAACGTGAACGTCGAACGCATGACCGTGAAGAAATCCTGCGCGATGGTCACGCCGTGATCGGAGCTCAGCGACGGCCGCAAGCCATGGTCGAGCGCCTCCTGGATCGCCGGCATGCCATGGCCCATCGCCATGTCGATCGGCGCGCAGAGCGACACATGGCCGCCGCTGTCCTTGATCAACCGCCACGCCGCGTCGTCGATGCCAAGGCAATGGATGTATTCGTCGCCGGGCCGTAGCAGCCCGGCGCGTCCAAGCTCGGTGAGGGGCCTGCTGAGGTCGTTGCCGACGAGGTGCTGCACGATCGGCACGCCGACCTCGCGCGCGAGCGCGAACACGTTGGCATTGAGGTTGGCCGTCAAGGCAAGCGTCAGCAGCTGATCCTTGGAGCTGAAATAAGTCCGCTGCAACCGCTTGATGTCTTGCGGGTATTGCGCGGCCGGGCCCGCGCCGCGGTGATAGGCGAAGACCGCGCGGATGCCGGAGTCCTGCAGCGCGCGAATGCAGGCGTCGCTGTGCTCAGGGGTGTGCGAAACCTGCGAGATATCCACGATCGCGGTCGTGCCCATGTCGATGAAGCCGAGCGCCGTCACCAGCATACCGGCATAGGCATCCGCCGCCTGATAGGCGGGCGTGAGGATGTTTTGAATGTCGCGGTTGTAGTCGGGATTAAGCAGGCCGTTCACCAGGATGTTGCGCAGGAGACCCTGGTAGGAATGGCTGTGGGTATCGACGAAGCCGGGAATGACGATTCGGTTCGCGGCATCGATGACCACGACCGCATCGCGCGACACCTCGATGTTCGGCCGAATCTCGCGGATCTTGCCGCCCTCGATCAACACGTCCGCCTGCGCGAAGTCGCCGACCTGCCGGTCGAGGGTGAGCGCGACGCCGCCCTTGAGCAGAATGCGGCGTTCACCTTGCACGCGGGCAAGCTCGGCGTCGGCGGCGCCGGGAGATTGCGCGAAGGCGTCGCTCGACAGCATTTGCGCCGCGGCTCCACCGGTCGCGAGCGCGGCGCTCGCTTTGAGAAAACTGCGTCGCGAGTTTCCGCTGGCGGGGCCTTGATCGTGGCCGCTTAAATCCGCCGTTGCAGGCGTCGTCGGGTCGTACTGCTCGCGCATCGTCATTCCTCCAACGGTCAAACGCGCACAATCCGAGGACTGCGATCGCGCATGTCGCTCGCTCCAAGACGCTCGTCTGTCCAATCGCTAGTCCAACGGCTGGATGCGCACGATCCAGCCGTCGTGGTCCACGTACCAGACGGTCACGGGGTCGGTTGAATTGTCGATCCAGGTTTCGCGATCGATGCCGTAGGGCTCCGGCAGCACGTATTCGATAAATTGCTCCGTCTTCGGATTGAAGCGAAGATAACGGCCCGCGTGCATTTCACCGGCCCAGATCTCACCGTTCTTGTCGGCCTGGGCGCTGTACATGGAGGCGTAGGGGGTTGGCAGCGGATATTCGAACAGCCGCTTCTTGGCGATGTCGAACTTCACCAGCATGCCGCCGCGGCCGCCCGACCAATAATTCCCCTGCGGATCGAACTCTCCCCGCGCCGGGCCGCAATTAGCGCTGCAGTCGGGCTCGAACACTTCGCCGGTCTGGGTGTCGGCCACGACGACGCCGTCGCGCGGCCATGCGCCACCGCCGAAATACCTGCCGTCCCTACTCACCGCGCTGCCGTAGGTGCCCGTGAACTTTTTGAGCGGGAATCGCAGGATTGTGTCGCCGGTGAGCGCGCCGATCTTGGCGACGGCCTTTCCGCGCGCGCGCCAGATGAACCCCTCCGGATCGAGCGCGTAGTTGCCGCCCATCGGCGAATTCACGGGCTCCGGAACATTCCAGCGCACCCGCGTGAACTCTTCCGTCTTGGGGTCGAAGCGCCAGATGCTGTGCGCCCAGTTTTCCGAGCCCCACACGATGTCGTTCTTGTCCACGTAAATCCAGTGCGTGCCCGGAAGCACGCCGGCATCGACCGCAGGCACGCGATACTCCTTGACCGCGCCGGTGCGCGGATCGAGCCGGCCGATGTAGGAGCTGCGGTGCGGGCTATACCAGATGTTTCCTTTCGAATCCCCCCACACGTCATGTGTGGCAAGCTCGAGGCGCGGCAATTCGTATTCGGTGATGACGACCCTAGTCTGGCGGCCCTGCGGCCGCGGCAATGTGACGAAGGGCGGATCCTTGGAATCCGGACCGCGCACGGTCGCCAGCCATTTCACCAATTTTGCCGTATCCTCGTCGTTGAAGCGTCCGCGCGGGTTCATGTTGATTA
>DATEMD010000193.1:0-2238 GCA_035275845.1 Allostellaceae bacterium
GCAAAGCCAACGGCGATATGGGCGGCACCATGCGGCTCGGCGCCTATCCGGCGAAACTGGTCGCGGGCTCGCGCGTCGCCGAAATCTACGGCGCGACCGAGATCAGCGAGCGCCATCGCCACCGCTACGAGGTCAACGTCAACTACAAGCCGAAGCTGGAGAAAACCGGCATGCGCTTCTCCGGTATGTCGCCCGACGGCGAGTTGCCCGAGATCGTCGAATTCCCAGACCATCCGTGGTTCATCGGCGTCCAATTCCACCCCGAGCTCAAATCCAAGCCCTTCGACCCGCACCCGCTCTTCACGTCGTTCATCAAGGCGGCGGTGGAGCAGTCTCGCCTCGTTTAGGCGGCTGCTATATAAGTGTCCGCCATGACCGCGCAGCGGCACGTCCATATCGGGAACATCACGCTCGGCAATGACCGGCCGCTGGCGGTGATCGCTGGTCCGTGCGTGCTCGAAAGCCGTGCGCATGCGATGGAAATGAGCCACGCGCTGGTCGAACTCACCGGCAAGCTCGGCATCGGTCTGATCTACAAAACGTCGTTCGACAAGGCGAACCGTACGTCGGGCGAAAGTCCGCGCGGCATGGGTCTCGAAGCCTCGCTGCCGATTCTTGCCGAAGTACGCGAGAAATATGGCTGTCCGGTGCTGACGGACGTGCATGCGCCCGAACAATGTGCGGCGATCGCTGAGGCCGTCGACGTGCTCCAGATCCCGGCCTTTCTCTGCCGGCAGACCGATTTGCTGGTCGCTGCCGCAAAAACCAAGCGCGCCATCAACGTCAAGAAGGGCCAGTTCCTCGCGCCGGGCGACATGAAGAATGTCGCCGCCAAGATTTCCAAGGCTGGCAACGACAATATCCTGTTGTGCGAACGCGGCGTGTCGTTCGGCTACAACACGTTGGTTTCCGACATGCGGTCGCTGCCGATCATGGCGCAGACCGGCTATCCGGTGGTATTCGATGCAACCCATTCGGTGCAGCAGCCGGGCGGACAGGGCGACAAAAGCGGCGGCGAACGGCAATACGTGCCGATGCTGGCCCGCGCCGCCGTTGCCGTCGGTGTCGCCGCGGTGTTCATGGAAACCCACCAGGACCCCGACCACGCACCGTCGGACGGCCCCAACATGGTCCATTTGAAGGACATGCCGGCGCTGCTCCGGCAGCTGATGGAATTCGACAAACTCGCCAAGAAAACCAACGGAAGCGCATGACCGCCATCACCGATATCACCGCGCGCGAAATCCTCGACAGCCGCGGCAATCCCACCGTCGAAGTCGATGTCATCCTGGAAAGCGGTGCGCGTGGCCGCGCCGCGGTGCCATCCGGCGCGTCAACAGGCACGCACGAAGCGGTCGAGTTGCGTGACGGCGACAAGAAACGCTATGGCGGCAAAGGCGTGCGCAAGGCGGTCGATGCGGTCAACGGCGAAATCTTCGATGCCGTTTCCGGCCGCGACGCCACCGACCAAGCCGGCCTCGACCGCGCGCTGATCGATCTCGACGGCACGCCCAACAAGGCACGGCTCGGCGCCAATGCTATCCTCGGCGTCAGCCTGGCCTGTGCCAAGGCCGCGGCGGCCGAGCTTGGCCAGCCGCTCTATCGCTATATCGGCGGCGTTGAAGCGAACGTGCTGCCGGTGCCGATGATGAACGTCCTTAACGGCGGCGTGCATGCCGACAATCCGATCGATATCCAGGAATTCATGATCGTGCCGGTCGGCGCCTCCACCGTCGCCGAGGCGATCCGCACCGGCGCCGAGATCTTCCAGGCGCTGAAGAAGGCGCTCAAGGACAAGGGCCACAACACCAACGTGGGCGACGAAGGTGGCTTCGCGCCCAATTTGCAATCGGCCGATGAGGCGCTGAGCTTCATCGTCCGTGCGATCGAAGCCGCCGGCTACAAGCCGGGCGAGCAGGTGGCGCTGGCGCTCGATCCGGCGTCGACCGAATTCTGCAAGGACGGCAAGTACAAGATGGAAGGCAAGACGCTCGACGCGGGCGCGATGGTGAAATTCTACGAGGGCCTGGTGGCGCGTTATCCGATCATCTCGATCGAGGACGGCATGGCCGAGGATGACTGGGCTGGCTGGCAGGCGCTCACCGCCGCGCTCGGCAAGAAGATCCAGCTCGTCGGCGACGATCTCTTCGTCACCAACCCCAAGCGACTGGCGGACGGCATCGAGAAGCACGTCGGCAACGCCATTCTGATCAAGGTCAATCAGATCGGCTCGCTCAG
>DATEMD010000194.1:0-5895 GCA_035275845.1 Allostellaceae bacterium
GCGAGGACGACGTGGTCGTTGTCGAGCTTGACCCTGAACATCGCGTTGGGCAGGAGCTCGGTCACCGTTCCAGAGAACTCGATCAACTCTTCTTTCGGCATTCCCTGACCGCCGTTTATCGGTCTCAACCATCGTTAGCCCCCCGGTTCCGGTCAAGCTGTTTCCGGCCAACCCCCAGCAACCACGGCGTTTTTCGCGATCTTTGCGGCGCACTGGCAACGTCACGAACGCTAGCGGATGTGCAGGACACAAAGCAGCGTGAACAGCCGCCTTGCGGTGTTGAAATCGATCTCAACCGCGTCGGCGAGCTTGTCGCGCAGCAGTTGCGAACCTTCGTTGTGCAGGCTGCGCCGCCCCATGTCGATGGCCTCGATGCGCGACGGATCGGCGGTCTTCACGGCGCTGAAATAGCTCTCGCAAACCAGGAAGTAGTCCTTGACCAGGCCGCGGAACGGCGCGAGCGACAGCGTCAAGCGTTCGAGCGGCTTGTCCGCCGCGTCACGCACGTCGAGCACCAGCCGCTCCTCGGCAACACTAAGATGCAGGTTGAAGGGACCAGCGACGCCCGATTTCGGCACGAAGCTGTTTTGTTCGAGCAGATCGGCGATGGCGACCGCGCGCTCGTGCTCGACGTCGCCTTTACGCCGGATGACTGTCTTCTCGTCGAGCGTGACCTGGGCGATGCGGTGCGGCGACGCGTTCATGCCAATGCGGCCTTCGGATGTTACGAGCCGCGCGGCATGTTGAGGCGGATCGCGATCGACAGCGCGTGCGCGTCGAGCCCTTCGGCCTTGGCGAGCGCCACCGCCGCCGGTCCGATGGCGTTGAGGCTCGCGGCGTCGCACCGCACGAGCGACGTGCGCTTCATGAAATCGAGCACCGACAGGCCCGACGAGAAGCGCGCGCTGCGCGCCGTCGGCAGCACGTGGTTGGGGCCGGCGACGTAATCGCCGACGGCCTCCGGCGTGTGACGGCCAAGGAAGATCGCGCCGGCATTGCGGATGTCGGCGGCCAACGTCACCGCGTCGTCGACGGCGATCTCGAGATGTTCGGGCGCGAGACGGTTGACTAAGTCGGCCGCCTCGTCCCAGCGCTGGATCACGACGATGGCGCCGAAGCGCTGCCAACTTTCGCCGGCGATGGCGCGGCGCGGCAGCGTTTTAAGGGCGCTCTCGACCGCGGCGGCGACAGCGTCGGCGAACGGGGCGTCGTCGGTGATCAGGATGGCCTGCGCCGCGGTATCGTGCTCGGCCTGCGACAGCAGATCGACGGCGATCCACGCCGGGTCGTTCTTGGCATCGGCCAGGACCAGGATCTCGGACGGCCCGGCGATCATGTCGATGCCGACCTGGCCGTAGACCCGGCGTTTGGCGGCCGCGACATAGGCGTTGCCGGGACCGACGATCTTGTCGACTGGTGCGATGGTCGCGGTGCCATAGGCCAGCGCGCCGACCGCCTGCGCGCCGCCAATGCGGTAAATTTCGCCGACGCCCGCGAGATCGGCTGCCGCCAGCACCAGCGGATTGAGCGCGCCTTCCGGCGCCGGTACGACCATGGCGACGCGCGGCACGCCGGCGACCCTGGCCGGCAGCGCGTTCATCAGCACCGACGACGGATAGGCGGCGCTGCCGCCGGGCACATAGATACCCACGGCACTGATAGCCCGCCAGCGCGCGCCGAGCCGCACGCCGGCGGGATCGGTGTAGTCGAGGTCCTGCGGCACTTGCTTGCGGTGATAGGCCTCGATGCGCGATGCCGCGAGGCTCAGCGCCTTGAGCGTTTCGGCGGCGCATTGCGCCTTGGCGGCGGCGATCTCGGCCGCCGTCACACGCAGCTTGGCAGCCGTGAGATCGAGCTTGTCGAGCCGCCGCGTGTGCTCGATCACGGCGGCGTCGCCGCGCGCCTTGACGTCGTCGAGGATCGCTCCGGCCGCGGCGTCGACGTCGGCCGCCAACTCGCGCTTCAGGTCGAGCAGCGCGGAAAAATCCTTCGCGAAACTGCGCGCCGCGCTGTCGAGCCTAAGCGGCACGGGCAGCCTCGCGGAAACGCTCGATCCACGGATCGATTTCGGCGTTGCGTGTCTTGAGGGCGACACGGTTGACGACGAAACGCGACGTCACGTCGGCGATGTGCTCGATCTCGACGAGGCCGTTTTCGCGCAAGGTCTGACCGGTGGCGACGAGATCGACGATGCGGCGCGACAATCCCATCGCCGGCGCGAGCTCCATGGCGCCGTTGAGCTTGATGCACTCGGCCTGAACGCCGCGACCGGCGAAATGGCGGCGCGTGATCTCGGGATATTTGGTGGCGATGCGCACCGCGCTCCAGCGCGCCGGATCGTCGTGGCCGAGATCCTCTGACGGCGCCGCGACGACGAGGCGGCACTTGCCGACGCCGAGATCGAGCGGCGCATAGACCTCGGCGTACTCGAATTCCATCAGCACGTCGCTGCCGGCAACACCCATATGCGCGCCGCCGAACGCGACGAAGGTGGCGACGTCGAAATTGCGCACGCGGATGACGTCGAGATTGCCGTGATTGGTGCGGAAGCGCAGCTTGCGCGAGTCCGGATCGTCGAACTCGCGCTCGATTTCGATTCCGGCACGCCGCACCACGGGCACCACTTCGTCGAGGATACGCCCCTTGGGCAGCGCCAATACCAGCGTTTCGTTACCGAGCAACGATCACTCCAGCGGCAATAAAGGCGGAGACAGACGAAGGCGGACCCTAGCCCGCGTCCTCATCCGGATGGCGCGGGCGGAAACGCGTTGGCCAAGGCTCGCCGAAGTCATCTAAATGGCACAGGATGCTTGCGGATTCCAGCCGAATGCTGGCGCCGCCGGCGAAATCGAGATAGAGCGCGCCGGGCGCCGCCCGCACCGCCAACAGCACCAGGAGCCGGTCGGCGTCGCGCGGATCGACGTCGCGCCGCCGGACCGCGGTGACGCCGTCGATGCGCAAGCCGCTCATCACGCGTTCGCCACCGCGGGCGCCTGGAATTTCGCTTTCGCGTCGGAAACGGTTGGCGACCAGCACGAAGCGCCGGCTGTCGGCCTCGTAGGTCATGTCCCCGACCAGCACCATCGCGTCCTGAAGGACGGTCGAGATCACCGACAGATCTTCGTCGTCTTCAGCCTTGAGGCGGAGCCGCGTCGGCCCGCGATCCGGCTCGGCCGGGCTCGTCATCGCGCGCTTAGCCCTCGCCGCCCAGCCGCTCGATCGCAGCGCCGCAAGCAGCGAGCTTGGCTTCGAGCCGCTCGTAACCGCGGTCAAGATGATAGACGCGGTTGACGAACGTCTCGCCTTCGGCGGCGAGGCCGGCCAGCACCAGCGACACCGACGCACGCAGATCGGTCGCCATCACCGGCGCACCGGCGAGCCGCGCGACACCACGGATCGACGCCGACGCCCCCTGCACCGTGATGTCGGCGCCCATGCGGTTGAGCTCGGGCACGTGCATGAAGCGGTTCTCGAAAATCGTCTCGGTGATGATCGAATCACCGTCGGCGGTTGCCATCAGCGCCATGAACTGCGCCTGAAGATCGGTCGGGAAGCCGGGGAACGGCGCGGTCGCAACGTCGATGCCCTTGAGGCGATTGGCATGGCGGCTGACCTTGATGCCAGCCGGTAAACGTTCGACGGCAACGCCGGCACCTTCGAGCGTCTGCGCGGCGGCGGCCACCATGTCGTAGGACGCGCCGACGAGCTCGATCGCGCCACCGGTGATCGCCGCCGCCATCATGTAGGTACCGGTCTCGATGCGATCGGGAATGACGCTGTGCGTCGCGCCGTGCAGACGCGATACGCCGGTGACGGTGATGCGCTCGCTGCCGGCGCCTTCGATCTTGGCGCCCATGCTGTTGAGGCAGCGCGCGAGATCGCCAATCTCGGGCTCGCGCGCGGCATTGACAATGACGCTCTCGCCGTCGGCAAGCGCCGCCGCCATCAGCGCGTTCTCGGTGGCGCCGACCGACACCGACGGAAAGACGATCTCGCCGCCTTTCAGACCTTTGGGTGCGGTGGCGTGGATGTAGCCTTTCTCAATGGCGATGGTAGCGCCGAGCGCCTCAAGTGCCTTGATGTGGAGATCGACCGGCCGCGTGCCGATGGCGCAGCCGCCCGGTAGCGACACGCGCGCTTGGCCGAGACGTGCGACCAGCGGCCCCAGCACCAGCACGCTCGCGCGCATGCGGCGCACCAGATCGTAGGGCGCGGTGGTCGAGACGATGCGCTTGGCGCGCAATTCGAGGACATGGCCGTGCTCGTCTGCCACCTCGGCGCCAGGCATGTTAACCGACACGCCGTGCTGCACCAGCAGATGCGACAGCGTGGTGATGTCGGCCAGGAACGGCAGGTTCTTGAGAACGAGCGGCTCGTCGGTGAGCAGACAGGCGGTCATCAGCGGCAACGCCGCGTTCTTGGCGCCGCCGATGGCAATCGAACCGTGCAGGGGCCGGCCGCCGCGGATGCGAATCTTGTCCATACGCGAAACTTATGCCCCCGAACTCGTTAATACGCCGCTCTGAAATCGTCCTTTATATAGGCAGGCTTTGTGGCGGAAATGCGAGCGTTTCGCTCACAGCCGCGGCAGGGTCACGCCGCGCTGTTTCTGATACTTGCCGCCGCGATCGGCATAGGACACCTCGCACACCTGGTCGCTCTTGAAGAACAGGAACTGGCAGATGCCTTCGCCGGCATATATGCGCGCCGGCAGCGGCGTGGTGTTGGAGATTTCGATGGTGACGTGGCCTTCCCACTCGGGCTCGAGCGGCGTGACGTTGACGATGATGCCGCAGCGCGCATAGGTCGACTTACCGAGGCAGATCACCAGCGTGTCGCGCGGGATGCGGAAATACTCCATCGTCGAAGCGAGCGCGAAGCTGTTGGGCGGCACGACGCAGATGTCGGTTGCCTTATCGACGAAGCTCTCGGACGAGAAATTCTTCGGATCGACGACGGCGCTGGAGACGTTGGTGAAGATCTTGAAATCGCGGCCGACGCGCGCGTCGTAGCCATAGGACGACAGGCCGTAAGAGATGACGCCCTGGCGCGTCTGCTTCTCGACGAAGGGCTCGATCATGCCGCGCGCGAGCGCCATCTCGCGAATCCATTTGTCCGGCATGATCGACATTCGTGCGCTCCCCGCTTTCTTGGTTTGACCCGCCCCGGTGTAAAGGATGGGACCGAAAGCCTCAAGCGGAACGCGGCGGTTTGGCAGGCGGCACGGCGGCGTCGGCATCCGGCGCGCGAGCACGCGCTTGCGCCTTGCGCCGACCGAGATTGGCGCGCAGCGCATCGGCGAGCCGCGCCTGCTTGGCCGCCGCCTTCGGACTCTGTTTGTTTGCCGCCGACGCGGCGACGCCCGAGTCGCTTTGGCCGGGCGTTTGCCGCTCCTTAACGCTCATGGCCCAGAGTTGCGGCCCTTGTGCCGCCGCGTCAAGGCAGGCAAGACGCCTTGCCAAGCCGGGCGCGGCTCGTGTATGTCCGGCGCGCCCCCGGATGCTGCCGTAGCTCAGTGGTAGAGCACTCCCTTGGTAAGGGAGAGGTCCTGAGTTCAATCCTCAGCGGCAGCACCAGCTTTAGCCGAGGCTCGCACGCTCTCCCGCCAACCGGCCGGTCGGCCCGGTGCGCTCAGTAGGGCGGCGCTTTACGGGCCCGTTGCGCCCGGGCGGCCTCGGTCCACCACGCCAGATCGTCCGCGAAGCGGGCGAATGCGCGTTCGAGCACCGCGCCGGCCTCGCCGACCGGCTCACCCGCTTCGGTCAACGCATCCTGGATCGGGCCGACGGTGAGCGTACTCGAGATCACGACCATGCCCATTTCGCAGAGGGTGTTGTGCCAGGCGAAGCTCGATCGCGTGCCGGAAAGTCGGCCGGCGGAATAACTAGCGATCGC
>DATEMD010000195.1:0-4815 GCA_035275845.1 Allostellaceae bacterium
AAGGGCGGCGCGATCGAGTTCAGTCGCATGCATCTGGCGTGGGACCAGCTCGACGTCGACGCGCAAGGCACGCTGGCGCTCGACGACGATTTGCAACCGTTGGCGGCGCTGACCGCGCGGGTGCGCGGCCAGAATGAAATGATCGACGCGGCGGTGAGCGCGGGCGCGCTGCCCGAAGGCGACGCCGGCATGGCGCGCATCGTGCTCAACATGATCGCGCAGCAAGGCGACGACGGCCGCAAGCAGATCCAGCTGCCGATCAGCGCGCAGAACCGCCGGCTCTATCTCGGCCCGGCGGCGATCGCCAAGATTCCGACCATCGATTGGCGGTAAGGGCTACCTCTCACCCTCCCGCCGGTGCAGTCCGAGCTCCGGGCGACCGGCACCTTAAGCGGTGAGATGGACCGCCGACCGCAAAACGGCTAATATCGCATCGTCGCGGTCGGGACACGCAGACTCCCGGCAAGTTCAAGACGGCCTGCCGTCCAAGTTCTGCTCACTTCTCGAATTATCGAGGGTTGAGCGCATGGACGGAATTGAAAGCCGGATATCTCCCGTAGAACTCTATAATTCAATCGGCAGCGGCATCGCGCCGGTGGTGATCGACGTCCGGCAGCCGAAGGATTTCGACGCCGCCGACGCTCTCATCGTCGGCGCGATCCGCCGTCTCCCCGATCAGGTCGCCGCGTGGCGCTCGGCGATCCCGGGAAATCGCCGGATCGTCGTATACGGCGCTTCGGGCGGACAGGTGAGTCGGCAGGTCGCCGCAACCCTCGCCGCGGCGGGCATGTCCGCCGGCTACGTCGAAGGCGGCATTGCAGCCTGGCGCGAAAATCGGCTTCCGACGCGCCGCCGTGTCGGTGCGACGCCGGGCAAATGGGTGACGCGCGAGCGACCCACGATCGATCGCATCGCGTGCCCGTGGCTGATCTCCCGCTTCATCGACCCCGAGGCAGAATTCGTCTACGTACCCGCCGCATCGGTGCTCGACACCGCCAAACATACCGGCGCGACCCCCTACGACATTCCGAACGTCGAGTTCGGGCACCACGACGAATTTTGCAGCTTCGATGCGTTTGTTCGCATCTACGGCATCGCGGATGAGGCGCTCAATCACCTGGCTTCAATCGTGCGTGGTGCCGACACGAACCGCCCGGACCTGACACCGCAATCTTCCGGCCTTCTCGCCATCTCGCAGGGTCTCAAGCGGAATTTCACCGACGACCACGCCATGCTGGCGCAGGGCATGATCATCTACGACGCCCTCTATGCCTGGTGCCGCTCGCAGATCCAGGGTGGAGCGCGATCATGACACACGCGCCCGGCGATCCAGCGCGGCGACATCACCTGCGCGAAGTGGTGACTTATTTTCTTCGCTTGGGCGCTGTCGGCTTTGGTGGACCCGTTGCGCTGGTCGGCCAGATGGAGCGGGAACTCGTGCAGCAGCGCGGGTGGCTGTCGAAGGGCGAAATGCGCGATGCGATCGCCGTCGCTCAATCGCTACCCGGTCCGCTCGCAATCCAGGTCGGAATTTTCATCTCGTATCTGCGGGCCGGTTTCTGGGGCGCGTGGGCAGGCGGCTGGGCCTTCATCCTGCCGAACTTCCTGATCGTCGCCGCGTTAGGCGCGCTCTACGTCCATTTCGGCGGCCTGCGCTGGATCGCGGCGGTCTTTTACGGCGTCAGCCCGGCGGTGATTGCCCTGATCCTGCATTCATGCTGGCGGCTTGCCCGGCTTGGCATGGAAGACCGGCTTCAATGGCTGATCGCTGCTGCCTGCTTCGTCATCACGATCGCCTTGCAAGCGGAAGTGGCATTGCTGTTCATCGGCGCGGGAATCGTCGGACTCGGCTATTACGGCACGCTGTTCCGAAAAGCGCCTCCGCCCGCCGCTGGCCCGGCGCTCGCGCTGTTGCCGCTGACGATTACGTCCGCGGCCGCGGCAACGCCGACGCTGCTTGGGCAGCTATTCGTATTCTTCCTCAAGGCGGGCTGCCTTACCTTCGGCAGCGGCCTCGTCATTGTGCCATTTCTCGAAAAAGGTCTGGTGCAGCAGACCGGGTGGCTCGATCCGCATCAGTTTCTGATCGCGGTCGCGATCGGCATGGTAAGTCCCGGTCCGGTGGTGATCACCGCCACCTTCGTCGGCTACCTGGTCGCGGGATTTTGGGGCTCGGTCGTCGCCACCGTCGGTATTTTCCTACCGTCTTTCCTGCTGATCCTGTTCGTGGCGCCGGTCTTGATGCGCCACCGCAGCAATCGGAACGTCCAGGGTTTCGTCAAAGGCGCCTATGCGGCGGCGATCGGCACCATCCTGGGCGCCTGCATTCTCCTCGGCCGCATCGCCATCGGTGATTGGCTGACCGCCGCGGTCGGCGCTGCGAGCCTCGCCGTGCTGTTCCGCTGGAAGGTGTCCAATCCGCTCCTTATGGCCGCCGCCGCCATCGTCGGCCTGATCGCATTCCCGCTGTTGCAACCCGATTGGGTGTTCGTGAAATGATGCGCTCCATTCTGCTCGCCGCGATCCTCCTGACCTTCACGGACGCCGCCGCACATCCGCAGCCCGCGCCGCTCGTTTTCGAGGCAAAGATTCCGCTGGGCGCGATTTCCGGCCGCATCGATCACATGGCGGTCGACCTGGCGCGTCGGCGGCTGATCGTTGCCGAACTTGGCAACGATTCCGTCGGCGTCGTCGACC
Source organism: Allostellaceae bacterium (assembly GCA_035275845.1). Classification (GTDB taxonomy): domain Bacteria; phylum Pseudomonadota; class Alphaproteobacteria; order ATCC43930; family CGMCC-115725; genus REEB95. Next base: position 2,698 of record DATEMD010000195.1, read on the forward strand.
TGGCGCAGCGCGTTGTACTGCGTACCTTGACCGGTCTGGACGAGCCGCAAGGCGTCGGCTTTCTCGCGACGACCGATACGATCTACGTCGCCAACGGCGGCGACGGCTCGGTTCGATTGTTTTCCGCGACCGATTTCAAGCCGCTGCGGACAATCGCGCTGGGCCGCGACGCCGACAATGTTCGGGTCGACGAATCCGCCGCGCGGATTTACGTCGGTCACGGCAACGGCGGCATCGCCGTGATTGATCGCGCGGGCGGTATTGCCGCCGACATCGCGCTGCCGGCGCATCCCGAAGGCTTCCAGTTCAATACAGATGCCAGCCGGATCTACGTCAATCTTCCCGACGCTGACCAGATCGGCGTGGTCGATCTGGCGACGAGCAGGCCGATCGGCGCGTGGCCCATGCAAGGCGTACGCGGGAATTTCCCGATGGCACTCGATCTAACGAACGGACGCATCGCCATCGCGACGCGCGGGCCGCCACGCCTATTGGTGTTCGCATTGGATGGAAAGATTACGACCAGTGCCCCGCTTTGCCGCGATGCCGACGATATCTTCATCGATGCAAAACGGTCGCGACTCTATGCGAGCTGCGGCGAGGGATTGGTGGACGTATTCGAGGCCGATGGTGCCGGATTGCAACGCATCGGTGAGGTACGGACCGCGCCAGGTGCGCGCACGTCGCTGTGGGTTCCGGCGCTCGATCGGCTGTTCGTGGCGGTGCGTGCGACGGCCGCCGAGCCGGCGGCAATCTGGGTTTTACGACCAGCGCCGTGACCGCGCTCAGAACGACGGCAACACGGCGCGCGCCATATAAAGAAACAGCGACAGGCCGAGCAGAAAAAGCAGGCCGGCGAGCGTCAGATCGACGCGGAAGCTGGAACTGGGGACGATTTCGGGCTTGTCGATGTCCCGGGCGATGCGGAAAAACCGCGTCGCGGCGATGACGATCATCGCGACGCCGAGCAGAATGAAGGCAAGACCGGCGTCGTTCGCGAACCACTGTCCGCGCAGCGGCACGGCATGCGACTGACTCGCCGACGTCATATACGCCAGGAAAATGTCGAATTTCTCGATCAGAAAGCCGAAGGCCATGACCGCGATGGCGGTGCGCACCCAGGCGAGAAACGTGCGCTCGTTCGCGGCGTGATCGCTATAGCGTTCGATCATGGGGCTCTTACTTGGTCGCCTCCTGAGCGACCGCCGCTAACATCGCCGCGATCGCCTTGGTCGCCGCCGCGCTGGCCGCGCCGAGACCATGACGCTGCGCGATCCAAGCCGGGTCGTTGTAGGCGAGCCAGGCGACACCGTCGGCGGCTTCCCAGACGAGCGCCTTGAGCGGCAGGTCGATGCCGGCTGTTTGACGATCCTGCATGAGCGCGGTGCCGCCTTGCGGATTGCCGAAGATCACCACTTCGGTCGGGCGCAGTTTCAGGCCGACGGAGGCCGCGCCGGCGGCGTGGTCGACGCGGGCGAACACGGTCAGCTTGCGCGCCGCCAACGCCGCGAGCAGGCGATCGACCGTCGTGCTCGCCGAAACATTGCTGCGTACCGAGACGAGTCCATTTTCGGCCATCGATGCCATCCTCGCGATCAGGGACAGGGAAGAAACCCGGGCCGAGCCTCCGGGTTTCGCCGGCGTCAGCGCTTGCCGGTTTCGGGCGGCGTTTGCGGCGCCTGCTCGCGCGCGAACATGCCGTATTGCCGGTCGACTGCGGCGACGCTGATGCGATAGTTGGCGAAGACCGCGTTGCGGCCTTGCGCCTGCGCCAGGCGGTGCTTGGCGTGCTCGCGCCAGCGCTTCACCGCGTCGGCGTCGCGCCAGAACGACAGCGACAGGATCTTGCCTTCCGTCGTCATGCTGCGGAAGCGCTCGACCGAGACGAAGCCGTCGATTTTCTCGAGCTCGCTTTTGAGCGCGGCGGCGATGTCGAGGTAATCGCCTTCATGTCCCGGCTTGGGCTCGACCTCGAAAATGACGACGTGCATGACGGACCTCCAGCAACCGGACCAGTCCGGGAGTTTACGCCTGTTTGGCGTCGACGATCGATTTGCGGATGGCGCGGGTGCGGCTCAGGACGCGCTCCAGCGTGTCGGCCTCGCCGTAGCGGATGGC
>DATEMD010000196.1:0-2775 GCA_035275845.1 Allostellaceae bacterium
GACGGGTTGCGCCTCGATTTCGGCCGCCGCCGGCTGTCGGTGTTGGCATGGGTGCTCGGTGGCGGCGATCTCGCGGTCGAGTTGGACGGCCGACGGGTCGAGGCCAGCGTCGCCTGGGATGAACACGGCGTGCAGGTCGCGCTGGACGACGGCACATGGCGGTTTGGTCTCACCGATGAATCCGCGCGCCGGACGGCCGCGGCGACCGCGTCCGGCCGCGTCGTCGCGCCGATGCCGGGCAAGATCGCCGCGGTGCATGTCGCCAAAGGTGCCCGCGTGACACGCGGCCAAATCCTGCTGGTGCTCGAAGCCATGAAGATGGAGCATGCGATCACCGCGCCAGGCGATGGCGTGGTCGCCGACATCCGCTATGCGCCCGGCGATCCGGTCGCGGAAGGCGCGGAGCTACTGGTGCTCGGTAGCGAGAAGGAGGCGGGGTGATGCAAGTGCCGAAAGTCGTGCGCGTGGTCGAGGTCGGACCACGGGACGGGTTGCAGAACGAGGCCAAGACCGTGCCGACCGCCACTAAGGTCGCGCTGATCGAGTGTCTGGCCGATGCCGGCCTCAAGATCATCGAAGCCGGCAGTTTCGTCTCGCCCAAATGGGTGCCGCAAATGGCCGATACCGCGGCGGTCATGCAGGCGCTGAAGCGCCGGCCTGGCGTTGCCTATCAGGTGCTGGTGCCGAATCTGCAAGGTTTCGAGGCGGCGCGCGCCGCCAAAGCCGACGAAGTCGCGATCTTCGCTGCCGCGTCGGAGACGTTCTCCCGCCGCAACATCAACTGCTCGATTGCCGAGAGCATCGACCGGTTCGTGCCAGTGACGGAAGCGGCGAAGGCGGCAGGCGTTCGCGTGCGCGGCTATATCTCGTGCGTCGTCGATTGCCCTTACGAAGGCGCTGTCGCGCCGGAAGCGGTCGCTGACGTTGCGGCGCGGTTGCTCGCTCTCGGTTGCTATGAAATCTCGCTCGGCGATACCATCGGCAGCGGCACGCCGGCGCGCGTCGTCGTGATGATCGATACCGTGGCGCGCCGCGTGCCGCGCGAACGGTTGGCCGTCCATTGTCACGACACTTACGGCCAGGCGTTGGCGAATATCCTCGCCGCGCTCGAGAACGGCATTGCCACGGTCGACAGTTCGGTTGCCGGTCTCGGCGGCTGTCCCTACGCGCCGGGCGCCGCCGGCAATGTCGCCAGCGAGGACGTAGTTTACATGCTCGACGGATTGCGCATCGAACACGGCATCGATCTCGCCAAGCTCGCGGCTGCCGGCCGCTTCATCTCCGATGCGCTCGGCCGCGAGCCAGCGTCGAAATGCGCCAAGGCGCTGGCCGCGAAAGCTGCGTGATGGCGTTGCATCTCATCAAGATGGCGGTCGGCGTCGCCGATCTCGCCGAACTCCGGAAATTGCAGAAGCTGCGGCGCAAGCAGCGCGGCAAGTCGGTGTTCCTCACGCGCAACATGCCGAAGCGCGTCGAGGAATTGCTCGATGGCGGTTCGATCTATTGGGTGATCAAGCGCCAGATCGCCGTGCGCCAGCGGCTCAAATCGTTCGCGCCGATCGTCGGCAAGGACGGCGAGAAACGCGTCGCCGTCGAGTACGCCATGCAGCTCGTGCCGGTGATGCCGCGGCCCTGCCGCCCGTTCCAGGGCTGGCGGTATTTGATGGCGAAGGACGCGCCAAAGGACCGGCCGGCTGGCGTCGATTCGGGCGAACACTTGCCGTCTAAGCTGGCCAAGGAGCTCCGCGCGCTCGGCCTGCTCTAGCGAGCGTTTCGGCCGGCGCTTGCCTTTTGCCGATGGGGTCCGCCATCTCGGCCTAGCTTAAACCCCTGAAACGGCGCGTTTTTCCTTGGGCCGCCGCGTCCTGCGCAACGCGAATTGGCAAGTGCTGAAAAACCCGGGAAAAGCGCCAATTTCCCGTCAGAAAGACTTTACAAGCCCGGGCAAACGGCCTATATCAGCCGCCCGGTCACCCGACGGGGTGGCCTCCGCGAACCAGGTTATGCCGCCACGCAGCGGTTTGGGCTGCGGGTGGTTTCGTCGGCTTCGATGCCGAGGTTTGGCATCGCGGGTCGACGGTTTGGATTGAGGCGCGCTCGTTGGCGCGGGCCCTTCGACGTGAAGGGTTGGATCTTTGACATCGTTGAGAAGAGGAAGGGATGCGCAGGCGGCGGCGCCTTCGGCGCCGTACGTATGCGCATCAGTAAGGAAGTCAATTCCGAGCCGATGCAAGTCGTACGATGCCAGGACTTTGCCGGACGATCCGCAAGGAAAGACCGGCGAGGCTAAGTTGAGAGTTTGATCCTGGCTCAGAACGAACGCTGGCGGCATGCCTAACACATGCAAGTCGAACGCACCGCAAGGTGAGTGGCGCACGGGTGAGTAACGCGTGGGAACCTGCCCTGGAGTGGGGGATAACCCGGCGAAAGCCGGGCTAATACCGCATACGTCCTGAGGGAGAAAGATTTATCGCTCTAGGAGGGGCCCGCGTCGGATTAGCTAGTTGGTGAGGTAACGGCTCACCAAGGCGACGATCCGTAGCTGGTCTGAGAGGATGATCAGCCACACTGGGACTGAGACACGGCCCAGACTCCTACGGGAGGCAGCAGTGGGGAATATTGGACAATGGGGGAAACCCTGATCCAGCAATGCCGCGTGAGTGATGAAGGCCTTAGGGTTGTAAAGCTCTTTCGGCGGGGACGATGATGACGGTACCCGCAGAAGAAGCCCCGGCTAACTTCGTGCCAGCAGCCGCGGTAATACGAAGGGGGCAA
>DATEMD010000197.1:0-8402 GCA_035275845.1 Allostellaceae bacterium
TCTGAAAGAGGAGGGTGAGATCGAAGGCGGCTTTGCCGGCGTCTTCGGCCGCATCGCCCAGACCTACTTCCAGCGCTATGGCGACAAGTCCGACGCGCTCGCCAAGATCGCCGCCAAGAACCACAAGAACGGCGCTGCCAACCCCCTCGCACAAATTCGCAAAGATCTCGGCTACGATTTCTGCCGCACCGTCTCGGACAAGAATCCCATCGTCGCCGGTCCGCTGCGCCGCACCGATTGCTCGCTGGTGTCCGACGGCGCCGCGGCGCTGGTGCTGACCGACATCGATACGGCACTCGCCTCCAAGAAGGCTGTCGTGTTCCGCGCCGCCGAACACGTCAACGATTTCCTGCCGATGTCGAAGCGCGACATCACTGGCTACGAAGGTGCGGCGCTCGCCTGGCAGCGCGCCTTCGACCATGCCGGCGTGACGCTCGACGATCTGTCCTGCGCCGAAGTGCACGACTGCTTCACCATCGCTGAGCTGCTGATCTACGAGGCGATGGGCATGGCCAAGAAAGGCGAGGGCGACAAGGTCGTCGAAGCCGGCATCGCCGAGAAAACCGGCACGTTGCCGATCAACGCGTCGGGCGGCCTAAAGGCCAAAGGCCATCCGATCGGCGCCACCGGTGTTTCCATGCATGTCCTTCAATCCATGCAGCTCACCGGCACCGCCGGCGACATCCAGCTGCCGAAGGTGCAACTCGCCGGCGTGTTCAACATGGGCGGTGCCGCCGTCGCCAATTACGTCAGCATCCTCGAACGCCTGCGATGAGCGGCACCTTCACCGCGCTGTTGCTGGAGGAGAATGCTGGCACGGTGTCGGCGCGCGTCGCGTCGCTGCCGGAAAGCGACTTGCCGCCGGGCGACGTCACCGTCGCGGTCGAATATTCAACGCTCAACTACAAGGACGGCATGATCCTGCAAGGGATCGGCAAACTGGTGCGCAAATATCCGCATGTGCCGGGCGTCGATTTTGCCGGCAGGGTCGAAAGCTCGACATCGCCGGAATGGCAGGCGGGTGACAAGGTCGTGCTCACCGGCTGGCGCGTCGGCGAGAACAGCTGGGGCGGTTATGCGCAGAAGGCGCGCGTCAAGGCGAGCCAACTCGTGCGCCTGCCCGACGGCCTCACCACCAAGCGTGCGATGGCGATCGGCACCGCCGGCTTCACCGCGATGCTGGCGGTGATGGCGCTCGAGGACAGCGGGCTGAAGCCCGGCGCAGGCGAGGTGCTGGTGACCGGCGCCGCCGGTGGTTTGGGCAGCGTCGCGGTGGCGATCCTGGCCAAGCTCGGTTACCACGTCGCCGCATCAACAGGCCGGCCGGAAACGCACGACTATCTGAAGTCGCTCGGCGCGCGTGTGCTGATCGACCGCGCCGAACTCGCCAAGCCGCCGGCGCGGCCGCTCGACAGCGAGCGCTGGGCCGGCTGCATCGACAGCGTCGGTAGCACGACGCTGGCGACGGCGCTGACCCAACTCAAATATCGCGCGGCGGCCGCATCGTGCGGTCTTGCCGGCGGTAGCGATTTGCCGGCGACGGTGCTGCCGTTCTTGCTGCGCGGCGTGCGCCTTATCGGCATCGATTCCGTGATGTGTCCGCTGCCCCAGCGCCAGGCCGCGTGGGCTCGCCTGGCGCGCGATCTGCCGTTCGACAAGCTCGACGCCATGACCGAAACCGCGCGGCTCGCCGACCTGCCGCGTCTGGCGCCCACCATCCTTAAAGGCGGAATCCGCGGCCGGCTGGTCGTCGACGTCCGTGGCTAAAAATTAAAAACTCTCCATCTATTCAGATAGATATAGACATTTCCTAAGCCTTAACCTAATTTTCACGGCCAAGTGCTTCAACATCCCATAGGGAATCGCTGCCAAGCGAAGGGATTTGGCCTTGTCGCGCGCCATCATCGATCGCCGCCGCTTTAACCAACTCATCGCCGCGCTCGCCGCCGGCGTCAGCGTTACACGGATTCAGCGTGCCCTGGCGGCGACCGCCGCCGCGCCGAGCTTGCCCCTGATCATGCTCGATGCCGGCCATGGCGGCATCGATCCGGGCGCCATCGGCGTCGTCGGCACCTATGAAAAGAACATCGCGCTGCCGACCGTGCAGGAGTTGGCGCAGCAGCTTACGGCAACACGCCGCTATCGCGTTCAACTGACGCGCCGCGACGACCAATTCATTTCGCTCGAAGGCCGCGTCGCGCGGGCCCGCGCCGCCGGCGCCGACCTGTTCCTCTCGGTGCATGCCGACGCGCTGCCCGATCGCGCGGCGCGCGGCGCATCGGTCTATACGCTGTCGGAACAGGCGTCCGATCGCGTGGCGGCGATGCTCGCCGCCAGCGAGAACCGCGCCGACTTGGTCGGCGGCGTCAAGCTCGACACGCACGATCCCCAGGTGAACGGCATCCTCATCGACCTGGCGCGTCGCCAAACCAACAATTTGTCCATCCGCTTCGCCCAGGACGTGGTGAGTCAGCTCGGCCGCCACGTGGCGATGTTGACCAACAGCCATCGCTCGGCCGGCTTCGCGGTGCTCAAGGCGCCGGATATTCCGTCGGCGCTGGTCGAAATCGGCTGCCTGTCGAACCGCACCGAAGAACTCGATCTGCGCCGGCCGCCGTACCGGACGGACGTGGCGCGCGCGTTGACGCGCTCAATCGGCGATTATTTCGACGCCATCGGCGCCTAAGCTCATGCTCGCATTAACCATGCAACCTTAAGGTGCTGCCGCAACTTAATAATTTGTTGAGAATTTGCGCCTTATAACCACCATGCGGATTGGGACTCCGGTCCCGCCGCAAGTCCTTCGGGCTTTTCCTCCCTGAACTTGGGCCGCGCCGCAAAGCGCGGCCCATTTTTCTTTGCGCCGGCACCGGCTAATATCCCGGTTCGGGTATGCGCCGGCGCGGCGGCTCGCGGCGCCGAAAAGGGAGGCCGCGGTTGGCAGAACGCGCTCGATCGACCGCCCGGGACGCCATTCGTCCGCTACAGGTGCTGTTGGCGGCGGCGGTCGCCACGCCGATCCTGTTGTTCGCGGGCGCCGCCTGGCTGAACTACCGCTCGAACGTTGCCGATGCGCAGGAACGCATCCGCCGTTTGGCGGACGTCGCCGCCCAGCAGGCGCACACGGTCTTCCAGACCGACGCCTTCGCCGCCGATCGCATCGCCGATCACACTGCGACGATGAGTTGGGACCAGATCGCCCGGTCGCCCGAGCTCAACCAGTTTCTCAAACAGATCAAGGCGAGCCTGCCGCAGGCGACCGAGATCCGGCTGATCGCGCCGGACGGCCACGTCGCCGCGACCAACGGCCGCTTTCCGGCCCGCGCCGTGGTCGCGGAGCCGCCGCCCGATTTCAGCGTCAACCGTCCGGGCGCCGACCCGCTGCTGATTTCGTCGGTGACGCGCGACAAGCTCGACGACCAACTCGCCTTCGTCGTCGCCCGTACGAAACCGGACCGCGCCGCGCCGGGCGGCCTGATCGAAATCGTCATGGACCCGGCCTACTTCACCAAATTCTATGCGGCGCTTGCCGAGGAGCGCGATTCCCACACCAGCCTGGTGCGCCACGACGGCGTGCTGCTGGCGCGCGATCCGCCGTCGGATGAGCCGATGCGCTTCGCCGCCGACAGTCCGCTGATACACGCGATCCAAGGCAACCCGGTGTTCGGCAGTTTCGTCGGCGGCGCGATTTCCGATGATTCCGAGCGCATGGTCGCCTACGAGCGGGTGGGCGATTTTCCGATCTATGTCGTCGCCAGCATGGACTGGTCGGCGATCGCTGCCGCCTGGGCGCGTACGATGAGCAGCCACCTGATCTACGGCATTCCGGTGACGCTCTCGCTGATCGCGGCGACGATGATCGCGCTCCGCCGCACCCGGCAGATGGCGGACGAAATCGAACGCCGTGCCGAAGTCGAAGAGCAGTATCGCCAGGCGCAGAAAATGGAAGCGATCGGCCAGCTCACCGGCGGCGTCGCGCACGACTTCAACAATCTGCTGACGGTGATCCTCGGCAGCCTCGAGCAGCTCCAGCGTTTGGTCCCGGCCGAGCCGGCGCGGCGGCTTATCCAGGCGGCGACGCGCGGCGCCGAGCGCGGCGCGCGCCTGACCCAGTCGCTGTTGTCCTTCGCGCGGCGCCAGTCGCTCCGGCCCGAGACCGTCAATCTCAATCGCGTCATCAAGGAGTTCGGCGATCTGCTGCGCGGTGCCGCCGGCGACCACGTGCAAGTCCAGTTCCTGCTCAACCCGACCGTCGATCCCTGCCGCGTCGACCCGGCACAGTTCCAGGCGGCGCTGCTCAATCTCGTGGTCAATGCGCGCGACGCCATGCCGGAAAGCGGCGGACGGATCTCGATCGAGACCGACAGCGTGACCTTCGACGCCAGCACCGGCGTCGCGCCCGGACGTTACGTGCGCACAACCGTCAACGACACCGGCTGCGGCATGCCGCCCGACGTGGTCGAGCGCGCGTTCGAGCCGTTCTACACCACCAAGGAAGTCGGCAAGGGCAGCGGCCTTGGTCTGTCGCAGGTCTACGGCTTCGTTAAGCAATCGGGCGGCCATATCGAGCTCAGCTCCGAGCCTGGCGTCGGCACGACGGTTCGGCTTTGTCTGCCGCGGGCCGACGAGATGCCCGTCGAGCAGGCCGAAGCGTCGGTGCGAACCGCCGCGGCGAAGGCCGAGACCGTGCTGGTGGTGGAGGACGACGCCGAGTTGTGCGCGATGGTGGCGGACAGTCTGCGCGCCCTCGGCTATCGCGTGCTGACCGCCACCAACGCACCGGCGGCGCTCGCCGTGGCCGAGCGCGAACCGCGGCTCGACCTGCTGTTCAGCGACTATTCGATGCCGTTCGGCATGCTCGGTGACGAGCTGGCGCGGCGCGCGCGGCGACTCAAGCCCGGCCTCAAGGTGTTGCTGACGTCGGGCTATGCGGTCGCGGTGCCGGCGGTCGCCGGCGCCGATTTCAGCCTGTTACAGAAACCCTACCGCCCCGACGAACTCGCCCGCGCCATCCGTCAGACGCTCGACCGCGCGTAGTTTGCGCTATGCTGCCGGCCGATGAGCCAGCAGCCTGCCCAACCCACCGGGGCCGCCTTTGCCGGCGGCCCCGCGCTTCATCCGCAATTCGACGCATTAGCTCGGGAGCTGCACGCGCGGCCCTATGGCGTCGTCGCGGCTCCGGCGCGAATTGTCCACTTGGCGCTCACCGGCGGCGACAGCGCCGTCGAACGCGCCGCCGTGGTGCAGCTTTGCGCCGCGCATCGCGCGCCGCCGCCGTCGGCTGGCGCGTCGCATGTTCAGCTCGAATGCGACGGGTTCAGTCTCACCTGGGAGCGGCACGCCGAATTCGCCACTTATACCTTCGTGCTGCCGTGGCAGGGCGACGGGCTGTTCCCGCCGGTCCGCGCGCTGCCCTTGCCGCATGAATGGATCGCCAACCTGCCGGGGCAAGTTGTTGCGGCGGTGCAAATAGCGCTGACTGCTGGCGAACCGCCGACGCCGGCCGTGGTCGGCGAATTGTTCGAAGGCGGCAACATCGTCGGCGGCCATGCCGCCGGCGGCTTGGCGCAGTTGTGGACCGATCTGCGGCCCGACCGCGACCATTTCGTGCGCATGATCGCGCACGGCGGCACGATGACTTCGCCGCGCCAGGCCGGCCGCTTGGTGCAGCGGCTGCTCGAAATCGAGACTTACACGATGATGGCGCTGCTGGCGCTGCCGTTGGCGCGCGAGATCAATCCGTCGGTCACCGCGATCGAGCGCAATCTCACCGGCATCGCCGAAGCCACCACCGGTGCCGACGCGCTCGAGGACGAACAGGCGCTGCTCACACGGCTGTTGGGACTGGCGGCCGAGCTGGCGACGATCGGTGCGCGCACGCCCTATCGCTTCGGTGCCGCGCGCGCCTATTACGCGCTGGTGCAGAAGCGGATCGAGGAGCTGCGCGAACGCCGCATCGAAGGTCGCCAGACGGTCGGCGAATTCATGGAGCGCCGCCTGTCGCCAGCGATGCGCACTTGCGAAACCATGGAGCGGCGGCTTGAGTCATTGTCCGAACGCGTCGCCCGCGCCAGCGACATGCTGCGCACGCGCATCGACGTCACGCTGGCCGCGCAGAACCGCGACCTGTTGCTGTCGATGAACCGGCGTGCCCGCTTGCAATTGCGGCTGCAGCAGACGGTCGAATTCTTCTCGATCGCCGCGATCACCTATTACGGCGCCGGCCTGGTCGGCGATGTCGCGCATGGCGCGGCGGTGCTCGGCTTCGCCGTCGACGAGCCGCTGGCAGTGGCGATTTCGGTGCCGGTGATCGGCGGCCTGCTGCTGGTCGGTTTATGGGCGTTCCACGAATGGCTCGGCCGCGATTGAACGCGCGGCGGCCCCTAGGCGCTTAGGCGCAGGCTCGCGCCGTCGCAGTCTTGGCGACGCGCTCCTTCGGGAAAACGACGCTGATCGACGTGCCGGCGCCCGGCGCGCTGACGACACGCAGGTCGGCCTGATGCAGCACCGCCATGGCACGGGCCAGCGGTAGGCCCAGGCCGGTGCCCTCATGGCCGCGGTTGAGCGCGCCGTCGACCTGGCCAAACGGCGTGAGCGCGACGGCGGTTTCCGCCGCACTCATGCCGATGCCGCTGTCGACGACCGAAATGATCAGCTCGCCGCTCGCCGCGAGCTCCGCCTTGGCGGAAACGCTGCCGCCTTCGGGTGTGAATTTGATGGCGTTCGACAGCAGGTTGAAGAGGATCTGACGCACCATGCGCTCGCTGCCGATGAGGTCCGGCAGGCCCGGTTCGACCACGACATGAAAGGCGACGCCTTTCTTCTCGGCCAACACGCCAATGGTCTCGCCCATGCCATAGAAGAGCGCGGGCAGCGCGAACCGTTCGTTGCTGTCGAGTTCGGCCTTGCCGGCCTCGATCTTAGACAGATCGAGGATGTCGTTGATGATGGCAAGAAGGTGCTGCCCGCTGTCGTGGATATATTGCGAGTATTCGCGATAGGTTTTGACGCTGTGCGGACCCAGCGTTTCCTTCATCAACAGGTCGGCGAAGCCAATGATGGCGTTGAGCGGCGTGCGCAGCTCATGGCTCATATTGGCAAGAAATTCGGATTTCGCCCGGTTCGCCGATTGGGCCTTGTCGCGGGCCTGCGCGAGTTCCCGGGCACGACGTTGCACGCTTTCGGTGTCGCGCTCGCGCTCGATCGCGCGGCCGAGCTGCAAGCCGATCTGCGACATGAGCCGGAGGAGAACTTCGTCGGGTTCGCGCACGATATAGGCGAAGAACTCCAGGACCGCGACGATCTTGTCGCCCGATAGGACGGGGAAGGCGCTGGCGGCCCGCAGCCCGCATTGGCGCGCGGCCCATTCGCGCGGGAAGTTGCCGTCGCCGACGACATCCGCGATCCAGGCCGGTTTTCCCGACGTGAGGACGCGGCCGGGCAGGCCGACGCCCTCGGCGAATTCGCCGGCCTCGGTGGCGAGGCGGAACGCTTCCATCGCGCCCGCGTCGGCGCCGAACCATATGCCGCGCGAGCGCAGCCGCGGCTCTTGCGTGGTGTTCTCAACGTCATAGACGTGGCCGACCTGCCATCCGGTGAAACGGCAGATCTCGATCATGGCGAGACGCAACGCGCCCTCGGCGGTCGCGCCCTGATTGGCGGCGGTTGCGATCTTCTCGAGCAGCTCGAGCTGCTGCTTACGCTCATAGAGTTCGCGCAGCCCGCGCTCGCTCAGTGACTCCGCCTCGTGCCGGGCGTTCCGTTCGCGTTCGAGGCGGCGACGCAAGCGCGTCGCTTCGTCGGCGTTATCCGGCAAGTGGGGCTGCATCGACCGTCTCCGGCACGCGGACGCGGACGCTGAGCAGACATTCGCGGTCGCCTTTGGTGGCGCAACGCAGATGCTCGACCGCGACCGTCTCACCGAAATGGTCGGCGGCGCCTTCGATGAATCCTTCGGCGAGCATGCACAGCCGGCGCGGCGATTCGTATCCCATACGTAGCGCGCCATCGGCCGCTTGCTCGAAGCGGAAGACCGGGCAATGGGCGCCGGGATGGATCTTGCGCACTTCGGGATGGATGATGTCGTTAACGCTGATGAGGAAGGGAAGGATCGTGGTGTGTCCGGCGAAGAAAGCCGGATAACGCTCGGCCAATAGCGGCATCGCCGCGCGTCCGAACCAGCGCAGACATTCGTTCGGCGAAATGCCAAGCGCGTCGGCGGCCCTTTCCACCAGGCGTTGGAGTTCGCCGTCGGGATAGCTGCCGAGCGATGTATAGGCGCCGGCGACGCCGGCCTGGTCGAGGAATTTTTCCCACGCCGCTTCGCCGTGATGGCGGCTGACGACGGTCTCGAGGAGATTGAAGATGATACCCTTCATGGCACTCTTTTTCTGCCGGGTTCG
>DATEMD010000198.1:0-2945 GCA_035275845.1 Allostellaceae bacterium
CGTCGCGGGCCGCGAAGAGGCGAGCCGCGAGGCGGCACCGCATTACGAAGAGAACATGAAGATGTTGGGCGAATTGTACCCGTCCGGTGACAGCCGCCTTGCGATGAGGCGGGGTTGAGGGCCGTCTGGAAGCGCCGGTGCAAAGGACAGTGCTTGCACCAGTGCAAGAGACGGTGCGATGGCACGAGTAGAGGTGATAACGGGCCCGGAACGGCGGCGGCGCTGGTCCGAGGTCCAGAAGCGGGCGATCGTCGCGGAGAGTTTGGTGCCGGGTGCGGTGGTCAGCGATGTGGCGCGCCGCGCCGATATCGGCGCTGGCCAGATCTACCGTTGGCGAAAGGAATTCCGCGCCGTCGCGGATGGTTTTGCGCAGGTGCTGATCGCGCCGCCCGAGATAGCCGCGGCGCAAGTAGCGGCGGGTGAGCCGACGATCGAGCTGGAGTTCGCCGGCAAGCTGCGGGTGCGGATACCGGGCTCGGTTCCGGCGGATTTGGCCGCGGCGGTGGTCAAGGCGCTGTCGCGGCGATGATCCCGGTTCCGTCGGGGGTGCGGGTGTGGCTGGCGGTCGGCCACACTGACATGCGGCGCGGCATGAACAGCTTGGCGCTGCAGGTTCAGGAGAAGCTCGGGCGCGATCCCCACGCGGGCGATTTGTATGTTTTTAGGGGGAAACGCGGTCACCTGGTCAAGATTCTCTGGCACGACGGGATCGGCATGTCGCTCTACGCCAAGCGGCTCGAACGCGGCCGGTTTATCTGGCCGTCGCCGGCCGATGGCACAGTCGCGATCACCCCGGCGCAGCTCGCCTATATGCTTGACGGCATTGACTGGAGGAACCCAATCCGAACCTGGCGGCCAGAGGCAGCCGGCTAAGAGTTTGTCGCTGACCGCATTAGGGTGCGGCTTATTGACTCACCCTTTAGTTGAGTAGCGGCCGAGCCTTTGCGCCATGGGACAATCGGCCCGTGACGATCGAGCCCGAGAACCTCCCCGGTGACATTGCCGCGTTGACGGCAGCGCTGGCCGCCGAACGGGAGGCTCGCCAGCAGGCGGAAGCGCGCGCCTCGAGTGCCGAGGCACTGGTCGCCCATTACAAGCTCGTGATCGCCAAGCTCAAGCGCGAGCAGTACGGGCAATCCTCCGAGCGCGGCCGCAAGCTGCTCGACCAGCTCGAACTGCAACTCGAGGAAGCGGCGGCAAGCGCGGCCGAGGACGAAGCCGCCGCGGCACCGGCCGCTGGCACGACGGTAAGCGCGTTCACCCGCAGAAAGCCGGTGCGGGCGCCCTTTCCGGCGCATCTGCCGCGCGAGCGCGTGGTGGTCCCAGCACCGAAGGCCTGCCCTTGTTGCGGCGGCAAGCTCGCCAAGCTCGGCGAGACTATCACCGAGACGCTGGAGGTCGTGCCGCGGCAATGGAAGGTGATCCAGACCGTTCGGGAGAAGTTCACCTGCCGCGCCTGTGAGAAGATTACCCAGCCGCCGGCGCCGTTCCACGTCATTCCGCGTGGCCATGTCGGGCCGAGCCTGTTGGCAATGATCCTTTACGCCAAGTATGGCGAGCACCAGCCGCTGAACCGGCAGAGCGAGACCTATGCCCGCGAAGGTATCGACCTCGACGTCTCGACCCCCGCTTTCGCGAGGGCAGGCTCTTGGCCGATCATGTCGGCGCGTGCACCGCCGCGCTGAACCCGCTCTGCGAGCTGATCCGCCGGCACGTGTTCAATGCCGACCGCGTGCACGGCGACGACACCACGGTACCGGTGCTGGCCCCGAGCAAGACGGTCACCGGCCGGTTATGGACTTATGTGCGCGACGACCGGCCATTTGCCGGGCCCGACCCGCCGGCCGCAGTGTTCTTTTATTCGCGCAATCGCGCCGGCGAGCATCCCGCCCGGCACCTAGCCGGCTACGCCGGCATCCTTCAAGCCGACGCCTATGCCGGCTTCGGCGAGCTCTACGATGGCAAACGCAAACCCGGCCCGATCACCGAGGCGGCGTGCTGGAGCCATGGCCGGCGCCACTTCTTCGAACTGGGTGATCTCCGCAAGGCGCCATTGGCCGTCGAGGCGGTTCGGCGCATCGACGAGATCTTCGCGATCGAGCGCCGGATCAACGGTTTGCCGGCCGGCGACCGGCTGGATGTGCGGCAGAGGGAAACCAAGCCGATCGTCGTCGATCTCGAAAAGTGGATGCGCACCGAACGCGCTCGTCTGTCGCGCCATGCCCCGACCGCCCAGGCGATCGATTACATGCTGACGCGCTGGCCGGCCTTCACCCGCTTCCTCGACGACGGCCGCATCTGCCTCAGTAACAACGCCGCCGAGCGCGCCTTGCGCGGCATTGCCCTGGGGCGCCGGTCATGGCTGTTCGCCGGTTCCGACCGCGGCGGCGAACGTGCCGCAGCGATATACACGCTGATCGCCACGGCCAAACTCAACAGCATCAACCCGCAAGCTTGGCTCGCTGACGTGCTCGCCCGCATCGCCGATTACCCGGCGTTACGGCTCAACGAGCTTCTCCCCTGGTATTGGAAGCCAGCCCAGGATCAAGCCGTCGCCGCGTGATCACCGCCCGCCGCGGTCCTCGGCGGATGGTTACGACGTTCCGGTCCCCGCCAGCATCAGAAAAATCATTCAGAAACCTAACCGTGATTTTATGCGGCAAACTGTCCGGTAGCGTCACAATTACGTTTTGATGCTGATTCGCAGAGCGGCGCGCAGTTACGATGATTGGCGATATGATGACATGCCCATCGACGCCGATGGATACCTGCGCATTGGCTTTATAGTAGTCTTCACACAATGAAATAGCGACTATAGGATTAGCCATAGACGACAGCCCTTTCACTTATTGCGCCAAGTGCCGGACTTCTAGCTAGAACAGCTCTACACGCGAATGCTTTTTACGTATATATCGAAGCTTCGCAAGCCGGCGCCTAATAATTAT
>DATEMD010000199.1:0-9751 GCA_035275845.1 Allostellaceae bacterium
CGAGCGCGCTTCGGGCACGCCGCTCGGCAAGAAGGTCCAGGCGATCATGGATTCGGGCCAGCTGGTCTCGGACGAGATCATGGTCGACCTCATCGCCGCGCGCATCGACCGGCTGCCGAAGGGCAAAGGCTTCATCCTCGATGGCTTTCCCCGCACCCAGCCGCAAGCCGAGGCCCTCGACGCCATGCTGTCGCGCAAGGGGTTGAAGCTCGACCGCGTCATCGAGATGAAAGTCGAAGAGGCCGCGCTGATCGATCGGATCGCCGGCCGGTTCTCCTGCGCGAAATGTGGGGCGTCCTATCACGACCGCCACCACCAGCCGCGCCAGGAAGGGGTCTGCGACGTCTGTGGCGCCCGCGAGTTCGCCCGCCGGGCCGACGACCGGCCGGAGACCGTCAAGGCCCGGCTCAACACCTATCGTGAGCTGACGGCGCCGATTCTGCCCTATTACCGGGCCAAAGGGGTGCTGCGGACGGTCGACGGCATGGCGCCGATCGATCGGGTCGCCGCCCAGATTGAAACGATTTTAGAAAGCCCGGAAGCCCCCCCAAATGGTTGACTTTGAGGCTCGGATTTCTATAATCCGCGCCCTCGGCCTGGTGCGGGGCTGGGCCGTGTCCAACATCGCGAGCTGAACGGAGAAGCGCAGTGGCGCGCATTGCCGGCGTCAACATTCCGAGTCAAAAACGCGTCCCCATTGGATTGATGTACATCCATGGCATCGGACGTACGACGGCCGAAAAGATCTGCAAGGAATTGGCCATTCCGCCAGCGCGGCGCGTGCACGAGCTGACCGACGGTGAGATCCTCCGCATCCGCGAGTTGATCGACAAGAGCTACACCGTCGAAGGCGATCTGCGCCGCAACGTGGCACAGAACATCAAGCGCCTGATGGATCTTGGTTGCTATCGCGGGTTGCGTCACCGCAAGGGCCTGCCGGTCCGCGGTCAGCGCACGCATACCAACGCCCGCACGCGCAAGGGCCCGGCTAAGTCGATCGCCGGCAAGAAGATCGCGCCGGCCAAGGGCTAAAGGATAAAGGGAACGGAATCGATCATGGCGAAGCCTCCTGCAGCTCCCGCAGCGCAAACCGGCGCGGCCGCGGCCGGAACCGGCGCCGCAACCGGCGCACCGGGTGCGTCGCGCATCCGCCGCCGCGAGCGCAAGAACATCACTGCCGGCGTGGCGCACGTCAACGCCACCTTCAACAACACGATGATCACCATCACCGACGCGCAGGGCAACACGATTGCTTGGTCGTCGTCCGGCACCATGGGCTTCAAGGGCTCGCGCAAGTCGACGCCATACGCGGCGCAGGTCGCGGCCGAAGACGCCGGCCGCAAGGCGATGGATCACGGCATGCGCACGCTCGAGATCGAGGTCAAGGGGCCGGGCTCGGGTCGTGAATCCGCATTGCGCGCGCTTCAGACCGTCGGATTCACCGTCACTTCGATCCGCGACGTCACGACCATACCGCACAACGGATGCCGTCCGCCGAAGCGGCGGCGTGTTTAACGGGGAGTTTTAAGAGAACGGCGCTGCCTCGGTCCGTGGTGGACCGCCGGCGCGCTCGCAGGAAATGGCCAAAGGCGGCTCGTCCGCAAAGGCAAAGGAAAGACTCGTGATCCAAAAGAACTGGCAAGCTCTCAT
Organism: Allostellaceae bacterium; assembly: GCA_035275845.1. Classification (GTDB taxonomy): domain Bacteria; phylum Pseudomonadota; class Alphaproteobacteria; order ATCC43930; family CGMCC-115725; genus REEB95. The sequence goes on from DATEMD010000199.1 coordinate 1,651, forward strand.
CAAACCGAAGCAGCTCGCGATCGAAGCGGGCGACGATCCCGCGCGGACGGCAACCGTCGTTGCCGAGCCTCTCGAGCGCGGCTTCGGACTCACCCTCGGCAACGCGCTGCGGCGCGTTCTGCTCTCGTCGCTCCAGGGCGCGGCCATCACTTCGATCCAGATCGAAGGCGTGCTGCACGAATTCTCGTCGCTGCCCGGCGTGCTCGAGGACGTGACCGACATCGTGCTCAACATCAAGGGCATCGCACTCCGCATGCACGGCGATGGGCCGAAGCGCATGCGGCTTCGCGCCGGCGGTCCGGGCGAGGTGCGCGCCAGCATGATCGAGCTCGGTCACGACATCGAGATCATGAATCCCGACCATCTCATCTGCACGCTCGACAGCGGCGCCAAAATCTCGATGGAGCTCACCGTCGAGACCGGTAAAGGTTACGTGCCGGCGAGCCAGAACCGTCCCGAAGACGCGCCGATCGGCCTCATTCCGGTCGATGCGCTGTTCAGCCCGGTGAAGAAGATCAGCTACAAGGTCGAGAACACCCGCGTCGGCCAGGTGACCGATTACGATAAGCTGTCGATGCGGATCGAAACCAACGGCGCGGTGACGCCCGAGGACTCGGTCGCGCTCGCCGCCCGCATCCTCCAGGATCAGCTCCAGCTCTTCATCAACTTCGAGGAGCCGCGCGCGGCCAGCGCCGAGGAGCGTCCGTCCGAGTTGCCGTTCAACAAGAATCTGCTGCGCAAGGTTGACGAGCTCGAGCTCTCGGTGCGCTCGGCCAACTGCCTCAAGAACGACAACATCGTCTATATCGGCGACCTGGTGCAGAAGACCGAAGCCGACATGCTGCGGACGCCGAATTTCGGCCGCAAGTCGCTGAACGAGATCAAAGAGGTGCTGGCGCAGATGGGACTCCATCTCGGCATGGAAATCCCGAACTGGCCGCCCGAGAACATCGAGGAACTGGCAAAGCGCCTCGAGGAGCCGTACTGACCATGCGCCATCGTCTCCGCGGCCGCAGCTTCAGCCGCAAGTCCGCCCACCGCAAGGCCATGTTCGACAACATGGCTCATGCGCTGCTGAAGCACGAGCAGATCACCACCACGCTGCCCAAGGCGAAGGATCTTCGCCCCGTCGTCGAGAAGCTGATCACCCTCGGCAAGCGCGGCGGCCTGCATGCGCGGCGCCAAGTCATGGCCGCTCTGCAAGACACCAAGATCGCCGACAAGGTGATGACGACGCTGGCCGAGCGCTATAAGGCGCGCGCTGGTGGCTATTGCCGCATCCTCAAGGCTGGCTTCCGTCACGGCGATGCCGCCGCGATGGCGGTCATCGAGCTGGTCGATCGCGACGTCGCCGCCAAGGGCCAGGATTCGGGCCCGGTGGTCAGCGCGAGCGAGACCGAAGCCGAAGAAGCACCGGCCGCCTGAGTGCCAATGCGGCCGCCAGGGCCGCATTGGTCAAGCCCAACACCAGGAAGATCGCCGGCACGCTGCTGCCGAGCTTGAGCATGATTGCCGAGCCGCCGCCGGCAACGACGATGAACAGCGCATTGAGGATATTGTTGCCGGCGACGACGCGCGCGCGTTCGCTTTCGGCGCTGCGCGCCTGCATGATGGCGTAAAGCGGCACGACGAAGATTCCCGCCGACAGCGCGACGCCGACAAGATCGCCGACGATCCGCCAATGGCCGGCGATCGCCAGGAAGGCCGCGATGCCGGTCAACGCCGTTGCGGTTTGCGGTGCCGGGCTGGCAAGCCACAGATCGAACGTGAAAACGCCCATGGCCAGCGCGCTCCACGGCACCAGCCGGGCGCTGATCGCACCACGCAGAATGCGATTGGCCGCGAGCGAGCCACAGCCGATGCCGATCGAATTGAGCGCCAGGAACAAGGTCACCACGTGGTTGTTGGCGCCGAGATATTCCTTGGCGTAATTCGGAAATTGCGAGATCAGCGCGGCGCCGACCAGCCAGAACCACGAAATCCCCAACACCGCCCGCCATACCTCCGGCCGCGCGCGTGCCTGGCCGGCAACGTCCCAGCTCGACGCGAGGATGTTGGCGCGCAGACGCACGGTGCCTTGCGCCTTGCCGGTCGCCGGAATGAACCGGCTCGCGCCATAGCCGAAAAGCGCCAACGCCAGCAGCGCGCCGCCCGTCGCAAAACGGCCGCCGGGCACCAGGATCAATAATCCGCCGACGATCGTGCCGATCAGAATGGCCAGGAACGTGCCGGCGTCGACCAGGGCGTTGGCCGCCAGCAGCTCGGTTTCGGGCATCAGCTCCGGCAAGACCGCGTATTTCACCGGTCCGAAGACCGTAGCCTGTACGCCGAGCAGGAACAGCACGCCGAGCTGGAAGACGATGTTGTCACCCAGGAGGGACAGCGCGCCCAGTGTGACGACGCCGATCTCGGCAAGCTTGGTCTGTCGCAGTAGCCACGATTTTTCATACTTGTCGGCGATCTCGCCGGCGAGTGCGGAGAATAGGAAGTACGGCAGGATGAAAACTGCCGTGGCGATGGTGACGACGATCTCGGTGGCTTGGCCCGTTTGGGCTTCGCGATAGGCGACCAGGATGACATAGGCATTCTTCAGCAGATTGTCGTTCATCGCGCCGGCAAACAGCGCCCAGAACAGCGGCCCGAGCCGCCGCGTTGGCAACAGGCTGAGCGCTGCGTGCCCCCGAGTCATGGCTCAATCGGTCGCGCGTTCGAAGAAACCCGCCGAGCCGTCGTCATCGGCTGCGTTCTGTCGCACCTCGGCGACGTCGGCCAGGGGCGGCCCGCGGTGGCAGACAGCCGCCATCGCCGCAACCGCCTCGGCTTGCCCGATGATCAACGCCTCGACGCTGCCGTCACGACGATTGCGTACCCAGCCGCGTAGATTGCGCTGCATCGCCTCCTGCACCGCCCAGGCGCGGAAGCCGACGCCCTGGACGCGTCCGACAATCGACAGGCGCAACGCGGTTACGGCAGCGCGCATGGCGGCAATCTATTCACGCGTATTGTCGCTGTCCACGCCGGCCGCCGTCACAAAATCATTCGAATTCGAGGATGAGTTGGTCGACCGCAAGGCTGTCACCCGGCTTGGCGGCGATGCGCACAACGCGGCCGTCGCGCTCGGCGCGCAACACATTCTCCATCTTCATCGCCTCGACGACGGCCAGCGGCTCGCCGGATTTGACGTCCTGGCCGGCTTCAACGGCGAGCGATACCAGCAGGCCCGGCATCGGCGACAGCAGGTGGCGCGATTGCTTTGCCGGCGGCTTCGGTTTCAGGCGGCGTAATAGGGCCGTGGCGTGGCACGGCACCACCATCGCCTCGAACGCCGCACCGCCGCGCGCCAGGCGCCAGGACAATCCGCGGCGTTCGATCCGGAACGTCGCTGCGCCCTTGCCGATCTCCAGATGCATGGCCGGCTGACCCGGGCGCCATTCGGTGCGGAGGATTTTCTGATGGCGGTTGCGCGTAAGCAAGACGCCATCGGCGAGGCGCCGGGCGACGACCGGGTAATCGTCGCGGCCGATCATGACGCAGAGCGATTGCGGTGCCGAACCGGGTGTCGCCAGGGTTTGTGCCGCCGCGGCGGCCAGCGCGGCCAATTCGGATTCGGCGCGATCTGGCTTGGCGCCGTCGAATCCCGCCGGAAATTCGCGAGCGATGAAGTCGGTCGACAGCTTGCCAGCGCGGAAACGCGGGTTGCGCAGGATCGCCGCCAGGAAATCGACATTGTGCGCAATGCCTGTGACGACGAAGCCGTCGAGCGCCTGGGCAAGGCGCGTCGCCGCCACGTCGCGCTGCGTCGCATGCGCCACCACCTTGGCGATCATCGGATCGTAGAAGATCGGAATCTCGGCGCCTTCGTAGACGCCGCCGTCGACGCGGACGCCGTCGCCTACGGGCTCTGCGTAGCGCACCAGCCGGCCAGCGGAAGGCAGGAAGCCGTGGCGCGGGTCCTCGGCATAGACGCGGGCTTCGATCGCCGAACCCGTGAGCTTCAGGTCCTTCTGCGTGAATGGCAGCTTTTCGCCGGCGGCGATGCGGATCATCAATTCGACCAGATCAAGACCGGTTACAAGCTCGGTCACCGGATGCTCGACCTGGAGCCGCGTGTTCATCTCGAGGAAATAGAAGTTCCGTTTCCTGTCGACGATGAACTCAACCGTGCCGGCCGAGCTGTATTTCGCAGCCTTGGCGAGCGCCACGGCGGCGGCGCCCATGCGCGCGCGTGTCTTGGCGTCGAGGAACGGGCTCGGCGCTTCCTCGATCACCTTCTGGTGGCGGCGCTGAATCGAGCATTCGCGCTCGAACAGGTGCACGACATTGCCGCGACGGTCGCCCAACACCTGGATTTCGATGTGACGCGGCTCTTCGATGAACTTTTCCAGAAACAGGCGTGCATCACCGAACGCGGTTTTGGCTTCGCCGCTGGCGCGTTGGAACGCTTCGACCAGTTCGGCGTCCGAGGTCGCGATGCGCATGCCCTTGCCGCCGCCGCCGGCCGCTGCCTTGAGCATCACCGGATATTTGATCCGGCGCGCGACGGCGATCGCGGCCTTGGCGTCTTTGATCACGCCAAGCTCGCCCGGCACGGTCGGCACGCCGGCTTTGACCGCGATCCGCTTGGCCGCGATCTTGTCGCCCATCGCCGCCATGGCGGCCGGGTTGGGGCCGATGAAGACGATTCCGGCCTTGGCCAGGGCGCGGGGCAGGGCGGGGTTCTCGGACAGGAACCCGTAACCGGGATGCACCGCCTGCGCGCCGCTGGTGCGGCAGGCGGCGACGATCTTTTTGACGTCGAGATAGCTTTGCGCCGACGGCGCCGGTCCGATGGCGATCGCTTCGTCGGCTTCGCGTACGTGACGCGCGTCGGCGTCGGCCTCGCTGTAGACCGCAACGGTCGCGATGCCCAGCCGTTTGGCCGTGCGCATGATGCGGCAGGCGATCTCGCCGCGGTTGGCGATCAGGATTTTTTTGAAGGGTGGCACGTCAGAGCGGGATGTTATCGTGCTTCTTCCACGGGTTTTCGAGGCGCTTGCCACGCAGCATCGCGAGCGAGCGGCACAGCCGTCGCCGCGTCGAATGCGGCATGATCACATCGTCGATGAAGCCGCGCGAGCTGGCCACAAAGGGATTGGCGAATTTCGCGCGGTATTCCTCGGCGCGTCGCTCGATCTTTTTCGTATCCTTGAGGTCGCCGCGGAAGATGATTTCGACCGCGCCTTTGGGTCCCATCACCGCGATTTCCGCCGACGGCCACGCATAGTTGACGTCGCCGCGCAAATGCTTGGAGCTCATCACGTCATAGGCGCCGCCATAGGCCTTGCGCGTGATCAGAGTCACCTTCGGCACGGTGGCCTGCGCGAATGCGAACAGCAGCTTGGCGCCGTGCGTGATGATGCCGCCATATTCCTGCGCGGTTCCGGGCAGGAAACCCGGTACGTCGACGAAGGTGACGATCGGCAGATTGAAACAATCGCAAAAGCGTACGAAGCGCGCCGCCTTGCGCGATGAATCGATGTCGAGACAGCCAGCCAGAATCATCGGCTGATTGGCGACGATGCCGACCGGATGGCCTTCAAAGCGGGCGAAGCCGATGACGATGTTCTTGGCGAAATCGGGTTGCAGCTCGAAGAATTCGCCTTCGTCGGCGACCTTCTCGATGAGCTCCTTCATGTCATAGGGCTTGTTCGGATTGGCAGGCACCAGCGTGTCGAGCGAGTTCTCGACGCGGTCGGCGGAGTCCTTGGTCGGCCGAACCGGGGACGCCTCGCGGTTGGACGCCGGCAGGAAATCGAGGAACCGGCGCACTTGCAGAAGCGCCTCGGCGTCGGTGCCGAAGGCCAGGTCGGCGACCCCCGATTTGGTCGTGTGCGTGTGGGCGCCGCCAAGCTCCTCGTGCGTCACCGTTTCATGCGTGACGGTTTTGAGGACATCGGGCCCGGTGACGAACATGTACGAGCTGTCGCGCACCATGAAGATGAAATCGGTCATCGCCGGCGAATAAACCGCGCCGCCGGCACACGGGCCCATGACCACCGAGATCTGCGGCACCACGCCGGAGGCAAGCACGTTGCGCTGGAATACCTCGGCATAGCCGGCCAGCGACGCAACGCCTTCCTGGATGCGGGCACCGCCCGAATCGTTGAGCCCGATGACCGGCGCACCGACGCGCACCGCCTGGTCCATGATCTTGCAGATCTTCTCGGCATGGGCCTCGGACAACGAGCCGCCGAAAACGGTGAAATCCTGGCTGAAGGCGAAGACGCGGCGGCCGTTGATCAGGCCATGGCCGGTGACGACGCCGTCGCCAGGGATCTTCTGTTGCTCCATGCCGAAATCGGTCGAGCGGTGCTCGACGAACATGTCCCATTCTTCGAACGTGTCGCGGTCGAACAACAGGTCGAGGCGTTCGCGGGCGGCAAGCTTGCCCTTTTGATGCTGCTGCGCGATGCGCTTTTCGCCGCCGCCCTTGCGCGCGGCTTCGCGCTTTTCTTCCAGTTGCCGCAATATGTCCCGCATCGGGTCCCCCCTGGGCGTTCGACCGACAGTTTGGCCTGTTTACGCAGCGCGGTGAAGCGCGGCGAAACGGGCGGCGATACCGATGTCGTCGCGCACGGCGGAACGGCGCGCCGTCGCCTCGGCGTCTTCGCCCCATCGCTCGATCTGAAAGCTCTGATCGAGCTCGGCCGCCGCGAATGCCTCGTCGGCAGCGATCCGGCCTTCGATCAGGGCGAGCGCCAACACCAGCGAGCCGAGTGTCGTGGTCGCCAGATGCAGCGCCGTCAGCGTCATGTCGTCGTAGGCGGCGACGGCCTCGCGATAGGCGGCGAGGGCTTCCGGCGCCTGTGTCACCGGCGCAATACCCGCCGTCACCGTCAGCGGCGCGTAACGTGCGCCGGCCCAGTCGAGATGCGGCTGCCAGGCGCGCTGCTGGCGAGCAGCGAGTTCCGACGGCGCCTCGGCGCGATAGCAGACGAGGTCGGTGGTGGCATATTTGGCGATTTCGGTGACGATCGATTCATGCCGCGGCGCGACGAGGTCGATGGCGGTGCCAACCAGCCGCGTCAGCGGCAACGCCGACGGCTTGATCGTCTCGCCTTGCGTCTGCCACTCGGCGGCAATGGCCTCGGCCAGCTGTTTGCTGCGCACGACGAAGGGCGCCTTGGCCGGCGTGCGCATCGGCTTGGCGTCGAGCAGCACGGTATAGCCGCCGGCCGCGTCCCCGACCGCGGCTGTCTTGAAGAACCGTTTCATCGGTCGCCGCGCGCCTTCTCGGGTGCTAGGTCGGCGAAGACGTCGCGTTCCTGGCCGTCCTCGAAACCGAAGAAGTCCCACGTCTCGCGCATGTGCGGCGGCAATGGCGCCATGACGATGAGCGTGCCGCCCGCCGGGTGTGGAATGGCCAGCGCGCGGGCGTGCAGGTGGACCCGCCGGTTGCCGGGAACGCCAGGCACGTGCGTCGCGGCACCGCCATATTTGCCGTCACCGAGGATCGGCGTACCGAGTGCGGCGCAATGCGCGCGGAGTTGGTGTGTTCGGCCGGTCACCGGTTCGAGTGCGATCCAAGCGAGGCGGTCGCCGGCCTGCGCGACCGTGCGGTAAAAGGTGACGGCGCGTTTGCCGTCGTCGTCGGGAACCACACGCTCGCCGAGCCGTCCCGGCATTTTCGCCAGCCGTTGGTCGATGCGACCGTGCTGCGGCTTCGGTACGCCGACGATGGCGGCCCAATAGATTTTGCGCGCCGCCTTGTCACGAAACGCTTCCGCAAGCTTGGCGGCCGCGCGGGCATGCCGCGCCAGAACCAGCACCCCGCTGGTATCCTTGTCGAGCCGATGGACCAGCCGCGGCCGTTCCTTCGCGCCGAAGCGCAACGTATCGAGCAAACCGTCGAGATGGCGGTCGGTTTTGGTGCCGCCCTGCACGGCGAGGCCCTGCGGCTTGTCGATGACGATGACGTCGTCGTCACGGTGCAGCACGCGCGCCTGGATCATCTTGGCGTCGCGCGCGCTCGGCTCTGCGGTGCGCGGCGCAAGCGGCCGCGGGCTCGGTGCCGGCAGCGGCGGCACCCGGACGATTTGGCCGGCGGCGACGCGGTCGCGTG
>DATEMD010000200.1:0-12706 GCA_035275845.1 Allostellaceae bacterium
CGCAAGAATTGGGGCGGTGCACAGCGTCGTGTTCGGCGGCTTTTCGCCCGAAAGCCTGGTCGGCCGCATCAAGGATTGCCGTTCGACCGTCATCATCACCGCCGACGAAGGGTTGCGCGGCAGCCGCAAGATTCCGCTCAAAGCCAACACCGACGAAGCGGTGAAGCAATGCCCCGAGGTCGACACGGTGCTGGTGGTGCGGCGCACCGGCGGCAAGATCGCCTGGGACGCGAAACGCGACCGCTGGTACCACGACGAGATGGCGAAGGCGTCGAAAGATTGCCCGCCGGCGGAGATGAGCGCCGAGGATCCGCTGTTCATCCTCTATACCTCGGGCTCGACCGGTAAGCCCAAGGGCGTGCTGCACACGACTGGCGGCTACATGGTGTTCGTCGCGATGACGCACCAATACGTCTTCGATTATCACGACGGCGAGATCTATTGGTGCACCGCCGATGTCGGCTGGGTCACCGGCCACAGCTACATCGTCTATGGGCCCTTGGCGAATGGCGCCACCACGCTGATGTTCGAAGGCGTGCCCAATTATCCCGACGCTTCACGCTTCTGGCAGGTGATCGACAAGCACAAGGTCAACATCTTCTACACCGCGCCGACCGCGATCCGCGCGCTGATGCGCGAAGGCGATGGTTTCGTCACCAAGACGTCGCGGAAATCCTTGAAGCTCCTGGGCACGGTTGGCGAACCGATCAATCCCGAAGCCTGGTTGTGGTACCACCGCGTCGTCGGCGACGGCCGCGTGCCGATCGTCGACACCTGGTGGCAGACCGAGACCGGCGGCATCTTGATTACGCCGCTGCCGGGCGCGACACCGACCAAGCCGGGCTCGGCGACGCGGCCGTTCTTCGGCGTCAAGCCGGCGATCGTCGACGGTGAAGGCAAGGTCCTCGACAGCGTCGCCGAAGGCAATCTGTGCATCCTCGATTCCTGGCCCGGCCAGATGCGCACGGTGTTCGGCGACCACAAGCGCTTCGTCGAAACCTATTTCTCGACCTTCAAGGGCAAGTATTTCACCGGTGACGGCGCGCGCCGCGACGCCGACGGCTACTACTGGATCACCGGCCGGGTCGACGACGTGATCAATGTCGCCGGCCACCGCATCGGCACCGCCGAGGTCGAAAGCGCGCTGGTGGCGCATCCCAAGGTCGCCGAAGCCGCCTGTGTCGGCTATCCGCACGACATCAAGGGGCAGGCGATCTACGCCTACGTCACCTTGAAGACCGGCAACGAGCCCACCGAGGAGCTGCGCAAGGAGCTGGGACAGTGGGTGCGCAAGCAGATTGGCGCCATCGCCGCGCCGGACCTGATCCAGTGGGCGCCGGCTTTGCCGAAGACACGCTCGGGCAAGATCATGCGCCGCATCCTGCGCAAGATCGCGGCCAACGAGCACGAGCAGCTGGGCGACGTGTCGACCCTGGCCGATCCCTCGGTGGTCAAGGACCTGGTCGATAAACGGCTGAACCGGGGCTGAGGCCTCAGGGCGCTCGCGCGAAGGCGACGCCGATCATAGCGTCGCGGCTGACCAGCGCCGCGAGCTTTTCCGGGCTCCAGTCGCCGGTACCGGCTGGCCGTTCAGGCAGCACGAGATAGCGCATGTCGGCCGTCGAATCGTGGACGCGGACTTCCTTGTCCGCCGGCACGATGGTGCCGAATTCCTTCAGCACGGCGCGTGGTTCATGCACCGTGCGGCTGCGGTAATTGCGGCTTTTGTACCAGTCGGGCGGCAGCCCCAGCACCATGCGCGGATAGCACGAGCACAAGGTGCAGACGACGACGTTGTGCACCGTCGGCGTATTCTCGACCACGAACAGGCGCGTCGTGCCCATGTCGACGCCGAAATCGCGCACCGCCTCGGTGCCGTCGGCCATGAGCCGCGCCTTGAAGGCCGGATCGGTCCAGGCGCGGGCGACGATCTTGGCGCCCAACGCCTCGCCGCGCGCATCCATCGCCTCGATCGCACCCTGGATCTCGGCCGGCGAAACGATGCCCTTGGCGATGAGCAGCTCGCGCACGGCGATTTCCATGATCTGGAAGTGACCGAGCGTGTCGTCGGTGTCCGGTCGCGGCGGATGGCGATGCGGATGCGCGTGATCGTGATGATCGTGGGCGTGATCGTGCGGATCGCTCATCGGTCGCGTCCGGCGGGCTCGAGCCAGTGCTGATAAATCTCGATATCGAGCGTGTCGGCCGAATTGCCGGCGTAATCGGGCCACACCTCGCGCTGGCGGAAGCGCACACGATAAAGCGGCTGCGCCGGCAGGCCCGGTCGGCTGTAGGCCAGCTCTTCGGGATTGGCGAACGCGCCGAGCGCGTGCACCACCGTGCCGTGATGGCCGCGGATGTACCACGGCGTGCGGATATGGCCCGGCGGATAGGCACGGCGCACGCTCACCGTGTCGCCCGGCTTGAACCGCGCCGGCACCGACGCGTTAGTGGTGGCGCGGCCGGTCACGGCGTGCCGCCTTCTCGCTGCGCGATCTCTTCCATCTTGCGGCCGAGCTCGTCCGCGGTGAGCACGCCGCGTTGCAGCAGGGTGTTGGCGATGGCCGAAATCCAGCGCTCGTAATAGGTCATGCGGTCATAGGCATCGGGCGGCAGGGCTTCGATGTTCTTGCGCATCTCGTCGACCCGGAGATGGCCTTTGGCCGCCAGCAGCACGTTGAGCGCGTCAACGCGTTTTTCCCAGAAGGCGTAGTCGTGCTCGGTCTTTTCGACCGGGCCCGCTGGCAGCCCGCCCATATCGTGATGGCCGCGAATCGGTTCCCGCATGGGCCGATTATTGCGCGCGACCGGTGGGCCAACAAGGCGCGTTAACGAAGGCTTCAGCCTTTGGCCACACCAGTAAACCCGCCATTTACCATTTTCGGCCAGGATCACCGGCACCAGTTCCGAGGCGATCTGACGCCCAACCGGGGAGCGCCGTGCCCGCAAACGACACCCTGTCCGAATCTGCGAACGCGCCGGCCGTGGCGGCGCGGCCAGGCGGTCCACGCGTTCCGACCCTGTGCCGATTGGTTTGCCAGGCGTTCGAAGCCTTCCTCGCCAACCGTGCCGACAATCCCCGGCTGCCAGGGCTGATTCCGCGCAGCATGATCGCACCCTGGTGGGATGCGATCACCGCACTGTGCGCCGACGAACTCGCACGCTTCGAACAGCGGCTCAAGACCATCATCGGCACCGGCGAATTCGAGGAGGCGGATCAGCTCGCGACCGAATTGCAGCGCGCCGCCATCGGCTGGAACGTCCGCGTGCTGACCGCCGCGCAACAGCAATCGGCGATTCCGGCGATTGGCGTCATCGCCGCCGACAAGCTCCTGATCGAGGACATTCGCGAAGTTGCCCGTATTCTCGCGATTGCCGCGCCGTTGCGCTCGCAGCTCGCGCTCACCTATTCGCTCATGGCCGAAGACGGCCAGATGGAAGGCCGCCGTATCTTCGACCTGTCGAAGGACACGGTCGCCATGCTGCGTCAGCAGTATCAGACCTTCGCCGAGGTGATCGGTGCTGACGCGATTTATTTCGCGCTCGCGCTGGCGAACCATATGCTCCGGCCCTGGCAGATCATGCTGGTGGCGCGGACACTGGCCTGGCGGCCGCGCGACCATCGGTCGCGTTATCCGGAGTTCGATACGCTGGCCCAACGCCTCATCCTCGAGTTGAAACGCACCGCCGGCGAGATCGCAGCGCTGACCCGCAAGGACGACGTCGCCGGCCAGATGGCGACAATCAAGAATTTGACGGCGGGTTATTTCGACGGCGTCGACGGATTGATCGGCGCATTCGGCCCGGCGCTCGCCAACCACGATGACGCGGCGTGGAACGCACCCGGCGAAACCCACACTGTCCTCGCGGCGGCCTTTGATCGTGCGTTCAACGAACGAGCCGCGGAATTGGTTTTGCGCGCCGACGACGAAGCCGGCGACGAGATAGCGCTTGCCGCCGCAGAGTTCCTCGGCGCAGTCATTGAGAACGGGCCGCGCTACGACTTCGCCAACGAAGCGCGCGAGTGTCGCGAGCGTCTCGGCCGCGCGATCGAAGCCAGGGCCAATGCGGTCGTCGCTGAGATGCAGAACGCGCCGAACCCGGCCGCACAGCAACGGTTCTATGCCCTGCTGCGCGCGATCGAGGCCATGTTCAAGGATCCCGAAGGCGTGCAGTTCGCCCGTAACCTGCGGATGTCGCGCCAGGTTTCTGCCGCCTGAACGCGGCCGTCGCTTCGCCCGCCTGCGCTTGACCGTCGCGTGCGATGCCAGTAGGCAGGGCGCGCAACCGGCGGGAGGCATCGCCATGCAGATCGGATTTTGCGGCCTGGGGCGCATGGGCGCGGCCATGGTTTCGCGCCTGCTCGATCAAGGCCAAAAACCTGTCGTCTGGAACCGCAACCCCGACAAGGTCGCGCCGCTGGTGACCAAGGGCGCGCGCGCCGCGCCGAATCCAGCCGTGGTGGCGGCGCAATCCGATATCGTGCTGTCGATCCTGCTCGACGAACCGGCGGTGCGCGCGGTCTACGACGGAAAAGACGGGCTGCTGTCGGGCGACATCAAGGGCAAGCTCTTTATCGACATGAGCACGGTGGCGCCGACCGTACCGCAGGAGCTGGCGCGACGCGCGCGCGCCAAAGGCGGCGGCTTCCTCGAATGTCCGGTCGGCGGCACCGTCGGGCCGGCACGCGAAGGCCGCCTGATCGGCATGGTCGGCGGCGAGGCGGCGGATTTCGCGCGCGCCAAGCCGGTGCTCGACCTCCTCTGCCGCAAGGTCGATCACCTGGGCCCCAACGGCGCTGGCGCGGCGATGAAGCTGGCGATCAACCTGCCGCTCTGCATCTATTGGGAGGCGCTCGGCGAAGCGATCGCGCTCACGCGCGACTTCAAGATTCCGCCGGCCAAGATGATGGAAATCTTCGGCGAGAGTTCGGGCGGCATCAATGGCCTCAAGGTGCGCGGACCCGCGGTGGTCAAGGCGCTCGAAACCGGCGAGCAGCCGCCGGTCGGCTTCACGGTCGACGGCGTCATCAAGGACATGACCATCATGCTGGAGTGGGCCCGGCATCTCGGCGTCGAGCTGCCGGCGCTGGAACGCGTGCGCGCCTCGTATCAGGCGGCGTCGCACGCCGGCTGGGATCAGGCCGACAATTGCAGCGTACTGTTCTATCGCCTGGCCGAAGCGCAGAAGCCGGCGCGGTAACAGGTCATTCGGCGGCTTGCGGCGCCGCCGGCGATGGCGGCACGCGCGGCCGCGTCCACAGCCGCTCGACGGTGCCGACGATGCCGCGCGGCATGAAGATGATGAACATCACCAGCAACGCGCCGTAGATCGTGTTGGCGGCGCCGACGAAATGCGTGCCAAACAGCACGCGCAGCCCTTCGGTCAGCAGGATGGTGAAAGCGGCGCCGACCGTGGGCCCGAGCATGTTGTACATGCCGCCGGCGATGGCGGCGAAAACGATCTCAAGCGAAATGCCGACGCCCGACATCGCATCCGGGCTGAGATACATCAGATATTGGGCGTAAAGCGCGCCGCCGAGGGCGGTCAGGCCGGTCGACAGGGCCGTGATCTTGAGTTTCTCGCGCAATACGTCGACGCCGGCCGCTTCCGCCGCGTCCTCGTCCTCGGCGACCGCTTCGAGAGCCAGCCGGATCATGCCGCGCTCGACGAAATGCCACGCCGCCAGGCCAATGAGCCATGCCACCAGCGCCACGAGGTAGAACTCGGCCTTGTCCGGCAGTTGCAGCGCATACCACGAGCGGCCGACGGCGTGCGGCGTCATGCCAAGCGAACCGCCCGTAATGTCGCGCGCGGCGACGATCACCAGCAACACCACCTGGCCGAGCGCGAGCGTGATCAGCGCGAAATAATGGCCAACCACCTTCTGGCGCGACGACGGATAGCCGACGATCAGCGCCAGCGCGACCGACAGGGCCATGGCGATCGGTATGCCGAGCCACGGCGTCACGCCGTAATTGTTCCACAGCAGCGTCGGCACATAGGCGCCGACGCCGAGAAAGGCCCCATGACCGAGCGAGGTCAGCCGGAAACGGCCCATCAGCGCCCAGGCGGTGTAAACCAGGCTCCAGATCGCGATCTGCACCGCCAGGTGGAGGAAATAATCGGACAGGAAGAACGGCGCGACCACCACCGCCGCCAGCGGCAGATAAAGACCAAGCCGCAGGTCGCGCGTGCCGCTCATTTGCCGAAGAACCCCTGCGGCCGGATCAGGATCATGACGATGAAGAAGACGAAGGCCAGAACCTCGGCGGCTTCGATCGGAAAATAGTATCCGCCGACCGCGATGATCTGGCTGATGACGAAGGCGGCAATGAAGCCGCCGATCATGTTGCCGAGGCCGCCGAGAACGCAAACCATGAAGGTGATCGGCCCGAAGGTGAGGCCGATGAACGGGTGGACGTCGTATTGCAGCACCAGCAGGCAAGCGGCGAGGCCGGCAAGGCCGCCACCGATCGCTGAGGTGAGGATGTAGATCCCGCGTTCGTTGGCGCCCATCAGGCCCATCACCTCGCGGTCCTGGGCGATGGCGCGGATCGCGGTGCCGAGATAGGTGCGCGCCAGGAACAGGTAGAGGCCGACCGCGCCGATCAACGCGATGCCGAAGGCGATGAGCCGCGAGAAGCTGATGAAGATCCCGCTGAGTTCGAGCACCGGCAGGCGGATTCCCAAATTGCGGAAATCGGTGCCGAACAGCAACGTCGCCAGGCTTTGCAGGAAGAACAGCAGGCCGCCGGTGGCCAAGAGCTGATTGATCGGCGCCGAACCGAGGATCGGCTCGATAACGATGACGTGCACCAACAGGCCGAGCACGGTTGCGAACGCGATCGCGGCGACGCAGGCGAGCAGCAGCGGCCAATGCCACATGACATAGAGCCAGAACACCGCATACATCGCGGCCATCACCACTTCGGCGTAGCAAATCCAAATCACATCGATGACGCCAAAAATCAGGTTGAGGCCGAGCGACAACAGCGCCAACACGCCGCCTAAGAGCAGGCCGTTGATGATCGCTTCGAGCAGATAGATGTCCATCGCGGCTCAGAGCCCGAGATAGGATTGCTGGATGACGGGACTTTGCTGGAACGCCGCCGCCGTTCCCGCGAGCTTGATGCGGCCGGTTTCCAGCAGATAGGCGCGATCGACGACCGCCAGCACTTGGCGCACGTTCTGCTCGACGATCAGGACGGTGAATCCTTCGGCACGGATGCGCTTGACCAATTCGAAAACCTGCTCGACCACCAAGGGCGCCAGGCCGGCTGACGGCTCGTCCATCAGCAACAGCTTGGGCTTCGACATGAGGGCACGGCCGATCGCCACCATCTGCTGCTCGCCGCCCGACAGCGTGCCGGCGAGCTGCTGCCGGCGCTCTTTGAGGCGCGGAAAGAGCTCGTAGACCCAGGCGGCGCGTTCGGCGAAGGCGCGGCGCGCCGCCGGCAGATAGGCGCCCATGCGCAAATTCTCTTCGACGGTCAGGCGCGGAAACAGCCGGCGGTTTTCCGGCACGTGCGCGATGCCAGCGGCGACCACGCGATAGGCCGGCGCGCCGGCGAGCAATTCGCCTTCGAGGACGATGCGGCCCGAACGCGGCGGCAAGAGGCCCGAGATGACGCGCATCAGCGTCGTCTTGCCCGCGCCGTTGGGCCCGACGACGCCGACCGCCTCGCCGTGCCCGACGTCGAGCGAGACATCGAACAGCGCCGCAAACGAGCCGTAGCCCGCGTTGACGCCGTCGAGGCTCAGGAGCGCGGCCATCAGCGCGACCGGCCAAGATAGACTTCGGCGACGCGCGAATCCTTGGCGGCGTCGCGCGGCAGTCCTGCGAAAATCACCTCGCCATGGTCGAGCACGATCACGCGGTCGACCACGCGCATCAGAACGCCCATGATGTGCTCGACCCAGACGATGGTGATGCCGAGATCGCGCCGGATGCGGCCGAGCATGTCGGCCGCCCGTTCCATTTCGGCATGATCGAGACCGCCGAGACTCTCGTCCGCCAGCAACAGCTTGGGCCGCGTCGCCAGCGCGCGCGCCAACTCGAGCTTTTTAAGCTGCGCCGCGCCGAGGCCGTCGATCATCGCGTCGCCATCGTTCGGCAGGCCGACCAGATCGAGCGCAGCGACCGCATGCGTCTCGGCCTCGGCGCGCGAGGCGACGCCACGGCCGCCGTAGAACGCGGCCAGGGTGACGTTCTCGCGCAGACCGAGACGGCGGAACGGCCGCGGAATCTGGAAGGTGCGGGCAAGGCCCTTGCGACAGATGCGGTACGCCGGCGAGCCCGCAATCTCTTGGTTTTCGAAAGCGATCGAACCGGCGCTCGGCCGCAGCGTGCCGGCGATCAGGTTGAAGGTGGTGCTTTTGCCCGAGCCGTTCGGCCCGATCAGGCCGAGAATCTCGCCGGCGGCGACGTTGAACGACACCCGGTTGACCGCCAGGAACCCGTCGAAACTTTTGCTGACGCCCTTAACCGAAAGCACATCGACATCCGTGGCTGAGGCACCGTGCCGCGGCCGCCGCATGCGGCCACGACGGAACAGAAACCGGCGTCAGGCGGCGTAGGGGTTCGACTTCGGCAGGGGCATCACGTCGTCGGCGGTTTTCAGCTTGTCGGGCCAGACGATCGTTTCGACGTCACCATGCGCCTGCGTCACGCAGGCCGAAACGCGCAGATTCTGGCCGGCGAATTCATTGCCCGGCGGCGCGAATTTGACGCCATAGCCCTGGATCGTACCACCTTCCGGAATGTCGACATCGAGCGCCGCCTTGCGGATCGCATCCGGATTCGTGCCGCCGTATTTGGTGATCGCCACCGGCAGCACGTTCTGCAGAAAGATCCAGGTCTGGTTGAAGCCCATCGAAACGTGCGGCGGCACCGCTTGGTTGCCGGTCGCTTTCTTGTAGCGTTCGACCATCACCTTGACCAATTGCTCGAGCTCGGGCTTGAGCGAGCCCGGCTTGAGGTTCTGCGCCGAGACGGGGTCGACGTTGAGGAAATAATCGAGGTCGGCGCCGAACGCCTGTTTGAGCTTGTCGCGCTGGCCGTAGCCGGCGCCATGGCCGATCAACATCTTGAATTTGAGACCGGCTTCGCGCGCTTGGCGCAGGAACAGGGTGATGTCGGGATTGTAGCCGGTGTGCAGGATGACGTCGGCGTCGGCGCGCTTGAGCTTCGTGACCAGCGACGACAGGTCCGACGTCGTCGCCGAATAGGCTTCGTTGAGCACGATCGGGATGCCGTCCGCCTTGGCGTGGACCTCGTCCGCCGCGCCGGTGTCCGAGCCGTAGGGGCCGTCCTCGTGGATGATGGCGCATTTGAGCTTGGTCGGATCGATCTTGAGCTGCGCCGTTGAATGCTCCTTCAGGAAGGCGATCGCGGCGGCGCCGTAGGCATCGGCGCTGACGCCGGGGCGGAAGGTGTAGCTCAGATTCTTGCCCTTCAGCACCTTGGTGGCGACGGCGATGGTGATCCACAGGATTTTCTTCGCCTGTTCCATCTTCTCGGCCAACGGCACCGCTTCGGGGCTGGCATAGATGCCGAGGATGGTATCGACGTGCTGCTCGCTGATCAGGCGCTCGGCCTCGTTGAGCGCCACTTCGACCTTGCTTTGCGCGTCACCTTTCACCGGTTCGATCTTGTGCTTACCGAGTACGCCGCCATGCTCGTTGACGAGATCGATGGCGATCTGGGTTCCGATCGAGCCCGGCACCGAGCCGGCGCCGGTGAACGGCCCGGTGAGGTCGTAAAGCACGCCGATGCGGATCGGCGACGATGCGGCCTGGGCCCAGGCGCGGCCGCCAGCCAACGGCCCGGCCGCCGCCAACGCGGCGGTCGCCGCGGAATATTTCAGGACCGAACGCCGCGTGGTCTTGCTCATGATGCCTCCCCGCTAGCGGCTCACGTGGCCGCACTTTGATCGGCCGCAGGCGCGGCCTGTTGCGGTCAGTGTTGGGCAAGTTCCGAGGACTGTCAACGCGCCGCGGCTCACGCGCGGCATCCCACGCGAGCCATGATGCGCGCTGGCAAACGCTCTGTTTCCAATCGGTTAGCCAGAACCGACGGTCGCTTGACAGCCTGGGAAGGCGGTTCAATATGGCCCTCGTCGCGACGCGGACCGACGGCG
This sequence comes from Allostellaceae bacterium, assembly GCA_035275845.1. GTDB lineage: Bacteria > Pseudomonadota > Alphaproteobacteria > ATCC43930 > CGMCC-115725 > REEB95. The sequence continues at coordinate 10,143 of DATEMD010000200.1, forward strand.
GAGGGCGCGGGACATGGACAGCACGAGCGCGATGGCGCACACGGTCAATCCGGCGAACGAGCGCGGCCGCGAGGGGTTTTACCAGCGCGCCGGCGGCCAGAATCTGGCGCCGTTATGGCGCGTGCTCGGCGCGCTCGTTACCGATGAGCCGGTATCGCCGGTCAAGGCGACGATCTGGAAATACAGCGAGGTGCGTCCCTATCTGATGGAGGCGTGCAAGCTGATCACCGCCGCCGAGGCCGAGCGCCGCGTGATGATGCTCGAAAATCCGGGGCTGCCGGGCCAATCGCGCGTCACCCACAGCCTGTTCGCCGGCTTGCAGATCATTCTGCCCGGCGAGGTCGCGCCCGCTCATCGTCACGTTGCGTCGGCGCTGCGCTTCATCATCGAAGGCAAGGACGCCTACACCGCCGTCGCCGGCGAAAAGACTTCGATGCTGCCCGGCGATTTCGTGATCACGCCATCAATGACCTGGCACGACCACGGCAATGAGGGTGCCGGACCGATGGTGTGGCTCGACGGCCTCGACGTGCCGATCGTCAACCTGATGGACGCGAGCTTCCGCGACGGCTATCCCGATGCGAGTCATCCGGTGACCCGGCCGGAAGGCGCCGCCGAAGCCGAATACGGCTACAACATGCTGCCGATCGACCAGGAATTCGGCGGCCAGACTTCGCCGATTTTCAACTACCCCTTCGCGCGGACGCGCGAAGGCCTCGAGAAGCTGCGCCGCTTCCGCAAGCCCGACCCCTATGCCGGGTTCAAGATGAAATTCGTCAATCCGGTGACCGGCGGCTGGGCGATGCCGACGATCTCGACCTGGATGCAGCTCATCCCCAAGGGCTTCAAGACCCAGCCCTATCGCTCGACCGACAGCACGGTGTTTACCGTTGTCGAAGGCAGCGGCACGAGCACCATCGGCGGCCAGCAGTTCGATTGGCAGCCGCACGACATTTTCGTCGCGCCGAGCTGGCACTTCCAAGAGCATGTCGCGACGGAAGATGCGGTGCTGTTCGGCTTCTCCGACCGCGTCTGTCAGGAAAAACTCGGCTTCTTCCGCGAGCAGCGTGGCAACGAGGCGCGCTGACCGGCGCGGTTATTGAATCGGAAACGGCTGAACGCCGCGCTCAGCGCGGCGGCTGCATGCCAATGGCGCGTTCGGTCAGCCAGGCGATCGCGGCGATGGCGAGGCCGGCGGCGATAAACGAGATGCCGAGCAGCCGCAGCCCGAGCCCGATCCAGAAATGCGCCACGATGCGCATGGCGAAACCAGTGGCGATGGCGGCCGCCGCCAACAGCCACATGGCGGTGATGACCGGGTGCCGCTTGCCGCCGCGTGCCTCTGCCATCCGACTCTCCCCTCCGGAAGCCATTCCGGCCAGGATCGGGGCATCTTAGCGCTAAACGTCGAGATTGGCGACTTCGAGCGCATGATGCTGGATGAACTCGCGCCGCGGTTCGACAATATCGCCCATCAGCGTCGAGAAGATCTCGAGCGCCGAATCCTCGTGCGTGACCTTGACCTGGAGCAACGAGCGCACCGACGGATCGAGCGTTGTTTCCCACAGCTGCTCCGGATTCATCTCGCCGAGACCCTTGTAGCGCTGGATGTCGCCCTGCTTCGGCCCGAGCGTGAGCACAGCTTCCACCAGCGCGGTCGGGCCGTTGACGGCAACCTCCTTGTCCTTGGCAATGAGCTTGCCGGGCTTGCCGTAAATCTTCTGGAGATCCGCCGTGCGCTCGTCGAGCCGGCGTGCTTCGGCGCTCTTCAAGAGCGCGGCGTCGAAGACGCGGCGTTCGGTGACGCCGTGGCGTTTGCGCGTCAACACCAGGCTTTCGCCCGGCACGAGTTCGCCCTTCCAGCCACGAGCATCGGCCGACGCCAGGAGATCGAGCCGCGACGCCAGGTACTTGGCGGCCTCGGCGCCGTCTTTCGGCTTGTCGAGCAGCGTCGGATCGAGCACGCCGGCGATCGCTGCCTGTTCGACCACTTCGAGGCTGCCGACTTTGCGCCACAACGGCAGCAGCAGCGTGCGCACCAGCCGCGCGCGCTCGACCAGGTCCTTCAGGTCGTTACCGGCGCGTTCGACGCCGTCGTGCTGACGGAACTTGGCGTCCTTGATGCCGGCGGTGATGCGGTATTCCTCGAGCGCCGGATTGTCCTTGAGATAGACCGATTTGCCCTGGCCGCGCTTCACCTGATAGAGCGGCGGCTGCGCGATATAGAGATAGCCTTTCTCGATCAGATCACGCATCTGGCGGAAGAAGAACGTCAGCAACAGCGTGCGGATGTGACTGCCGTCGACGTCGGCGTCGGTCATGATGACGATGCGGTGATAACGCGCCTTCGTCGCGTCGAATTCCTCGGAGCCAATGCCGGTGCCGAGTGCCGCGATCAACGTGCCGATCTCGACCGAGGACAGCATCTTGTCGAAGCGCGCGCGCTCGACGTTCAGGATCTTGCCCTTCAACGGCAGAATGGCCTGGAACCGGCGGTCGCGGCCCTGCTTGGCCGAGCCGCCGGCGCTGTCACCCTCGACGATGAAGAGTTCGCTTTGCGCCGG
>DATEMD010000201.1:0-12160 GCA_035275845.1 Allostellaceae bacterium
GATCCGCCGGCTGAGCATGACGCCGAGCGAGCTGCGCCGCCGCGGTCTCGCGATCAATGCCGACGGCATTCGGCGGTCAGCGGCTGACTTGCTGGCATATCCTGAAATTGACTTAGCCCGGCTGGCGGCCATTTGGCCCGAACTGGCGACGATTCCACGGCCGATTGCCGAGCAGTTGGAGGTTGATGGCCGCTATTCCGGCTATCTCGAGCGGCAGGCCACGGAAATTGCGGCCTTCCGCCGCGATGAGGCGCTGAAGCTGCCATCCGATCTGGACTATGACGCGATTGGCTCGCTGTCGGCGGAAATCCGGACCAAACTGCGTGCCAGTCGGCCGGAAACCCTAGGTGCCGCGGCGCGAGTTTCGGGGGTCACGCCGGCGGCCTTGGTCGCGCTGCTGCGCCATGTGCGGCGGCCCGCGGCATGATGCTTCAGGTCAATGATCGTCCGGTCTCGACTCGGCTGACGCCAGAAGGCTTTGCCAAGCTCGCGGCTGTTTCACGTGAAACGCTCGATCGGCTCCAGGCCTACGTGGCGTTGCTGACCGCCTGGAATCGGCGGATCAACCTGGTCGGCGCCAATACCATCGGCGATGTCTGGCGCCGGCACATTCTCGACTCGGCCCAGCTGTTGCCGTTGCTTCCGGACGGCGCACGAATCGTGGTCGATGTCGGCAGCGGGGCGGGGCTGCCCGGTCTGGTGCTCGCGATTCTCGGCGTGCCCGAAGTCCATCTGGTCGAAAGCGATCAGCGCAAGGCGGCGTTCTTGCGTGAGGCCCAACGCGTGACGGGGGTGCCGGCTACCATCCACAGCCAGCGCGCCGAGCGCATGGCGCCGATTGCCGCCGACGCCATCGTTGCGCGCGCGGTCGCGCCTGTGGATAATCTACTACTAATGGTGGACAAATTCCGCGGACCCCACACTATATGCTTATTTTTGAAGGGTAAGGGGGTCGAAGAGGAATTGACCCACCTGCCACCGGCGCTGAAGATGAAAGCGCAGATTCTGCCGAGCCGGAGCGATCCAACCGGCCGCATCCTGCGTCTCGAAGGGCCTTGATGGAACCGATGGCGCAAACTGCCGAGCTGTACCCCGCGACCGGTCCTGCGGCGCCGGCCCGGGTTATCGCCATCGCCAACCAGAAAGGCGGCGTCGGCAAGACCACCACGGCCATCAACCTCGCCACGGCGCTGGCCGCTGCTGGCGAAACCGTCCTGCTGGTGGATTTCGATCCGCAAGGCAACGCCTCGACTGGGCTTGGAATCTCCCGGCAAGCTAGAACCGTAACGAGCTACGACGTGCTGTTAGGCGCGCGCGATCTCGCCGCTGCCGTGGTGCAAACCGCCGTACCGCGGCTCGCCATCGTGCCGGCGTCGGTCGACCTGTCGGGCGCCGAGCTCGAACTGGTCGATGCCGAGCGCCGCGAATACCGGCTGCGCGATGCGCTGGCCGGCAAGCTCGGGCAGTTTGGCTACGTGCTGATCGACTGTCCGCCGTCGCTTGGCCTGCTGACGCTCAACGCGCTGGTCGCGGCGCACGCTGTACTGGTTCCGCTGCAATGCGAGTTCTATGCGCTCGAAGGTCTGTCGCATCTGGTAAAGACGATCGAGCGCGTCAAAGGGAAACTCAACCCGGCGCTCGAGATTCAAGGTGTCGTGCTGACCATGTTCGATCGTCGGAACAATCTTTCCGACCTGGTCGCCGCCGACGTGCGCGGGCACTTTGGTACCAAGGTTTATGAAACCGTGATCCCGCGCAACGTACGCATCTCCGAGGCGCCGTCGCATGGCAAGCCGGTGCTGCTTTACGATTTTCGGTGTCCCGGCGCGCAAGCCTACGTCCATCTCGCGGGCGAGCTGCTCAAGCGCGAACGCTCGCTGCTCGAGCGTATCGCGTCATGATCGAAAAGCGCGGGCTTGGTCGTGGTTTGTCGGCGTTGCTCGGTGAGGATGCATCGGCGCCCGAGCGCGATACCACGGCTCCCGCCAAAGGCGGGCGTAGCGTTCCCATCGACCAGATCTATCCCGGCTGGTTCCAGCCGCGGCGCAATTTCGACGAAGGCGAGTTGAACGCGCTCGTCGAGAGCATCGTGGCACAAGGCATTCTTCAACCGCTGCTGGTGCGGCCGCACCCGAAATTCGCGGGCGCTTTTGAGATCCTCGCCGGCGAGCGCCGCTGGCGCGCGGCACAGCGTGCGCAGCTGCATGAAGTGCCGGTGTTGGTGAAGGAGATCGGCGACCGCGAGGCGCTCGAGATCGCGCTGGTCGAAAACATTCAGCGCAGCGACCTCAACGCCATCGAGGAGGCGCAGGGTTACAAGCGGCTGATCGACGAATTCAGCCACACCCAAGAGGCGCTGGCGACGGCGCTCGGCAAAAGCCGTAGCCACATCGCCAATCTGCTGCGGTTGCTGATGCTGCCGCAGGAGATCAAGGACATGGTCGCCGACGGTCGGCTGAGCATGGGTCACGCGCGCGCGCTGGTCGGGCTCGACGCGGAAAAGGCGCTGGCGTTGGCGCAGACGATCGTGCGCGACGGTTTAAGCGTGCGCGAGGCCGAGCGCGCCGCCAAGCCGCCGGAAGAGACGCAATTCGTCACGCACAAACCGCGCGGTGGCCGCCGGCGCGACGCCAATATCGTCGCGCTCGAACGCGAGCTGTCGGAGGCGTTGGGCCTCAAAGTCGACATCGCGTTCGACGGCAAGCGCGGCGCGCTCACCATCCGTTACGCGTCGCTCGACCAGCTCGACGACGTGCTCGGCAAGCTGCGCGCCAAGCCCTGACGCGATGGCCGCGAAGGCGCCCATCGCCGTCGTCGCCGCTGCCGTCACGCCCAACGCGAAGCCATCGGCCTATCCCGAACCGTTCTATTCGCGCGTGCTCGGTCGTCAGAAACGCCAACTCGGCGATGTTTTCGGTCTGACGCAGTTTGGCGTCAACTTGACGCGGCTCGCGCCGGGCGCGATCTCGGCGTTGCGACATGCGCATTCGGCGCAGGATGAATTCATTTATATCGTCGAAGGGGAACCGGTCTTGGTGACCGATGCCGGCGAGACGCCGCTCAAGCCCGGCATGTGTGCGGGCTTCAAGGCGGCCTCGGGCGACGCGCACCACCTGATCAACCGCACGGCGCACGACGTGATCTATCTCGAGGTCGGCGACCGCGGTGTCCCGGATGACGTCGCCTATCCCGATGACGACATCCGCGGCACCCACGACGCCGCAGGCAAGCGAATCTTCCTACACAAAGACGGCCGGCCGTTTGACTGAGACGCGCGCCGGCGCCTCAGGCCGCTTTGGTCGTCATCATCTTCTTCCGCGCATCGTCGAGAGACAGCTTGGCGACGCCGACAATATGCGACGCTTCAGGATATTGCTTGGCCGTCAGCCATTCCTCGATGAAGTCCAACCAGTCCACCACCAAGTCAACTTCCGACATGTCCATAGGCAACTCTCCCCGAATGATTCTGCTCTCCGGGTGCGCCAGCTATGCCCTGGTTTAGGTATCTTGTCACAGATTCGGCCGGCGTGATCAACTGATCATCGTCGGCGTCACGATGCGCGCTGCGATTCCGCCTGCATGGCGCCGCGCGCGATGCGCAATAATGCGGCGCGACAAATAGTTTCATCCTTCATGCCCGACGATTTGGCTTGGCGCTCAGCCTCGACGAGCGCTGCCAACACGACCGCGCCGCGCCGCGCCGGCCAGAGCCGCAACTGACGCTTGAAACTATCTCTGAGCTTGAAGAACAGAGGCGGCCGTACCGCGGCAATCGCCTCGTCCACGCCGGCGCCGTCATCGAGCCGCGCCGCCGTCCGGTGAAGTTGCGTAAAATGCCGCAAGGCGGCGCGCAGAATGCGGATCGGCGATTCACCTTCGGCCAAGGCTCGCGTCAGCGCGCGCTCGCACGCGGCTGGGTTGCCTTCGGCGGCGGCGAGGATGGCGTCGTCGAGCGACAAATCGGCGCTGTCGCCGACCAACGCGGCCGCTTCGGCGAGCGACACCGTGCCGCCATCGCCGGCATAGAGCGCCAGCTTCTCCAGCTCCTTTCGGCTCAAAGCGCGGTCGCCACCCAACGACGAGACCAAGTAAGGCAGCGCGTCGGGCGCCAAGGTGATGCGGTGGGCGCGCGCAACTTCGCGCACCAGCGCCTCGATCTCCCGCGGTCCGTCGAGATAGCAGGCAATCGCGGTGGCGTTCTTGGCGCTCTCGAAAGCACGACGCAGACTCGAACGCGGCTTGAGATCGCCCCCCTCGACGATCACGAAGCCGTCGCCGGCCGGCGGATCGGCAAGATAGCGCGTGAACAGCGCGCCAACGGCATCGCCGGCGTCGGTCACGTGCACCAAGCGCCGGCCGCCCATCAGCGATAGCTGCGCCGCCTCGTCGTGCAAGCGCGTTGGCGCCGCGAGCAGCCCGTCCGCCGACAGCGCGGTGACCCGGAAGGCGTCCTTCGGGTCGGCAACGATGGCGCGCGCCAGACGCGCAGCGCGCTCGCCGACCAGGCCGCGATCGGGTCCATAGACCAAGCAGGCGCGCGTGGTCGGATCGGGCGCCGCGAGAAAGGATTCGATGCGGCGAGGCTCGAGTTTCACCGGCTCAGCGCGCGGCCGTCTGGCGCTGCGACCACAGCGACAATTGCATGTAGATGGCGTCGGCGAGATCTTGGATGGCGCGCTCGCGTGCATCCTTCTCGGCGACGGTTGCCGCCCAAGCGTCGTCTTGCAGGTTGAAGGCGCTGACGGTTCGGCTGCTGCCCGTGACGCTGGTGCCGTCACCGCTCAATGAATAGCTCGCGGCGGCGTTGATTTCCGAACGGGTCGACGTGGCATTGCGTTGGATGCCGAGATCGGCCCGGCTCAAAGTCAAAGTAACTTTCAGCGTATAGCGTGTCGCCAGCAGCGCGCCGCGCGGGTTGAGCTTCTCGCGCAGCGCCAGCTCCAGCAGCTGGCCTTCGCGGTTTTCGATCGGGTCGACCTTGATGGCGGCAAGCCTGGGGTCGTATTCGCCCGCGGTATGGCCGCCGTACAGCGGATGGAAACCGCAGCCGGCGAGCGGTGCGGCGGCAAGGGCCGCCAGGATGCCGCGCCTAGACCACGACATTGACGATCCGATTGGGCACGACGATGGTTTTGCGCGGCGTCTTGCCGGCCAGCGCGGTGATGACATTCGGCAGGGCGAGCGCCGCTTGGCGCGCATCGGCCTCGCCGACGTCGCGCGGCACTTCGATGGTGCCGCGAAGCTTGCCGTTGACCTGAACCGCCAGCGTCACCGTCTCGGCAACGGCGAGAGCGGCGTCGGCCTTCGGCCACGGCTCGTCCGCCAGTAACCGCTGATGGCCGAGCGCTTGCCACAACGCCTCGGCGAGATGCGGCATCATCGGACCGATGAGGCGCACCGCTGCTTCCAGCGCCTCGCGCACGACCGCGGCATTGGCGTCGGGCTTGGCTTCGATCGCGTTGGTGAGCTCGCGGACGCGCGCGACCGCCCGGTTGAAACGGAATTTGTCGAGATCGTCGGTGACCAGCGCGACGGTCTGGTGGGTGACGCGCCGGAGATCCTGGTCGGCGGCCGCGAGTTTCGCCGGAATTGCCGCGCCGGCCGGCGGCAACGGATCGTTACGCTCCGCAACCAGTCGCCACAGCCGATTGGCGTAGCGCCAAGCGCCTTCGATGCCGGCGTCGGTCCATTCGAGGTCGCGTTCGGGCGGGCTGTCGGACAGCAGATAGAGCCGTGCGGTGTCGGCACCGTAGGCGTCGACGATGGTTTCGAGCCCGACCACGTTCTTCTTCGACTTCGACATTTTCTCCATGCGCCCGACGGTCACCGGCCGGCCCTTGGCGTCATGCCGGGCACCATTGTCGTCGTGCTGGACCTCCTCGGGGAAGAGCCAATTTCCGGCCGCATCCTGGTAGGTCTCGTGGCAGACCATGCCTTGGGTGAACAGGCCGGCAAATGGCTCCTTGAGCGCCAGATAACCGCAGCGTTCGAGGGCGCGGGTGAAGAAGCGCGAATAGAGCAGGTGCAGTACGGCGTGCTCGATGCCGCCGATATATTGGTCGACAGGCATCCAATAGGCGACGTCCTTGCGTTCGAACGCGGTCGTTGCGCGCGGCGAACAGAAGCGGGCGAAATACCACGAACTTTCGAAGAAGGTATCGAAGGTGTCGGTTTCGCGCCGTGCCTTGGCGCCGCAGCGCGGACAGGCGACGTGTTTCCACGTCGGATGGCGGTCGAGTGGATTGCCGGGCTCGTCGAACGTCACGTCGTCGGGCAGACGCACCGGCAGGTCCTTTTCCGGCACCGGCACGATGCCGCATGTCCCGCAATGGATCACTGGAATCGGACAGCCCCAATAGCGCTGTCGCGATACGCCCCAATCCCTGAGCCGCCACACCGTCGCGCCGGCGCCGGCCTGGCGCTTTTCGATCTCGGCGATTGCGCGGCGCTTGGCCGCCGGCACGTCGAGTCCGTCAAGGAACCCCGAATTGATGTGCGTGCCATCGCCGGTATAGGCCTCGTCGGTGATCGCGAAGCTTTTGGCGTCGGCATCGGTCGGCAGCACCACGGGTGTCACCGGCAGCTTGTATTTGCGTGCGAATTCCAGGTCGCGCTGGTCGTGCGCTGGACAGCCGAAGATTGCGCCTGTGCCGTATTCCATCAACACGAAATTGGCGACATAGATCGGCAGGCTGCGCTTGGCGTCGAACGGATGCGCCGCCTTGACGCCGGTGTCGTAACCCATCTTCTCGGCGGTCTCGATCGCCGCCTCGCTGGTACCCATGCGATTGCACTCGGCGACGAAGTCGCGCAGCTTCGTGTCACGCGCCGCCAGCGCCTCGGCCAGCGGATGATTGGGCGCGACCGCAACGAAGGAGGCGCCGAATAACGTGTCGGGCCGGGTGGTGAACACCTCCAGCCGGTCGTCGCGTCCGTTCAGCGCGAAGAAGACACGCGCGCCTTCCGAGCGGCCGATCCAATTCTCCTGCATCAGCTTGACGCGCTCGGGCCAGCGTTCGAGCGTCGCCAGCGCCTCGAGCAGCTCGGATGCGAACGCGGTGATCTTGAGGAACCACTGGGAAAGGAGGCGTTTCTCAACGGGTGCGCCGGACCGCCAGCCGCGGCCGTCGATCACCTGTTCGTTCGCGAGCACCGTGTTCTCGATTGGATCCCAGTTGACCCACGATTCCTTGCGGTAGGCGAGTTCCGCCGCCAGAAAATCGAGAAACATCTTCTGTTCGTGCTTGTAATAGTCGGGATGGCAGGTGGCGATCTCGCGCCGCCAGTCATAGGCGATGCCCATCCGCTTCAGCTGCTCGCGCATCATCGCGATGTTCGCCAGCGTCCAATCGCGCGGATGCTTGCCGGACGCCATCGCCGCGTTCTCGGCTGGCAGGCCAAACGCATCCCAGCCCATCGGATGCAGCACGTTGAAGCCCTGCGCGCGTTTGTACCGCGCGACCACGTCGCCCATTGTGTAATTGCGGACGTGACCGACGTGCAGTTTCCCCGACGGATAGGGAAACATCTCGAGCACGTAGTATTTCGGGCGCGCCGGGTCGGTCTCGACTTCGAAGCTCTTGCGCTCCCGCCAGACCCGTTGCCAGTGCTCTTCGTTTTCTTTCGCGTTATACCGCGCCATCGCGCGAGGGCCGCGGCCTATTGCTGGTTCGAGGCCGTGCTCAGACGAATCTGGCGCGCCCGGGCGAGGATGGCGTTTTCAAGATCGACCGACGTGTTCTTATCGACCGGCGCGTCGATCCAGTTGCCTTTACTGTCGCGCGCCTGGCGGAAGACGCTGCAACGCACGCCGTCGGCGCGCAGCTCGCGGTTGAGGATGAAGATGTTGACCTTGAAGCGCTCGTCCGGCGTTTGCGGTGGGCTGAACCAGTCGGTGATGATGACGCCTCCGAACGGATCGGCCGAAGCCAGCGGCATGAACGAAACGGTGTCGAGGCTCGCGTGCCACAGGAACGAATTGACGCCGACACCCGGTGCACCGCCGCCACCGCTATTGGTGCTGGCGGTGTTATTGTTGTTGAAGAAGAGCGACAGGACCGAGCGGTTGCTGTCGGTTTGGGTGCGCGGATTGAAACTGCCCTGCGTGCCCGCTATGTACTTCGGGTCGGTGTGATAGGGGTCCTCGGCGCGCTGCTGCGCATCGGGGTCGTTGCCCTGCCAACGGTCGCTGCTGAACAGACCGCAGCCACTCAGCAATAAAATCGCGCCAAAGCAAAGGAATCCGGCTTTCACGGATCGGTTGAACGCCATACCAACACTCCTCGGAACTCCCCCAGAGCTTGCAACCCCGGGCGCGCCGATCTTAGCGCAGCGCCCCTCGGCCCCGCTATACCTTTGAAAACCCAGGGCAGTCCGGCCTGCGGCGTCCGCGGCCTTGACGGGCCGGTTGGCGCTGGCGAGCCTGCCGCATGTCCGATCCGGGGATGATATCGATTGCCGCGCGGCTGGCTGCGGTGCGTGCGCAAATCGCCGATGCCGCCCGGCAGGCCGGCCGTGCGCCGGATGCAGTCAAGCTGGTCGCGGTCGGCAAGACGCATCCGGCCAGCGCGATCGAAGCCGCCTTGGTCGCTGGCCAGCGCGATTTCGGCGAGAACCGGGTGCAAGAGGCACAGGCGAAATTTCCGGCGCTGAAAGCACGGTATCCGGATTTGCGGCTGCATCTCATCGGTCCGCTGCAAACCAACAAGGCGCGCGATGCCGTGCGGCTTTTCGACGTCATCCATACGCTCGATCGGCCGCGCCTGGCTGAATCGCTGGCGCGGGCGATGGAGCAGGAAGGCCGCCGCCCGGCTCTGCTCGTCGAGGTCAACGTCGGTAACGAACCGCAGAAGGCCGGCATCGCACACGCGGCCGCCGATGAATTCATTGCCGAGTGCCGGACGCGCTGGCATTTGGCGCTCACCGGATTGATGTGCATTCCGCCGGTCGATGCCACGCCGGTGCGGCATTTCACGGCGCTCGCCGCGATCGCGCACCGCAACGGCCTGACCGAGCTCAGTATGGGAATGAGCGGCGATTTCGCGTTGGCCGTGGCGCACGGCGCGACGTTGGTGCGCGTCGGCAGCGCAATCTTCGGGCCACGGCCGCAGGTCTAGGTCGCCGCAACAACGACGCGCGACGTGGCATCGGCTTCGGCCATGACACGGCGCAAATCGTCGGGGGCGAGCGCAACACAGCCTTCGGTTGGCGTGTAATCCGCGGCGGCGACGTGCAGGAAGATGGCGCTGCCGGCGCCGGCGATCGCCGGATCGTCGTTATAGCCCAACACCACCAGCAGGTCGTAAAGCCGGTCGTCCCGCCACAACCGCTCGGCCCGCGCCCGGTACGGCAACTTGACCGGCCGGTTATAGGCGACATCGGTGGGGTCGTCGCACCAGCCGTCATCGTTGGCGATCGGCGCCATCGGCAAACGCGTTATCGGCGCGATGCCGCGGTCGGGCCGATACAAGAGCTGCCGCATGACGAAGGCGCCGACAGGTGTCGCGCCGTCGCCTTCGCGCTTGGCGGCGCGCACGCCGCCCTTACCGACGGCGCAACGTAGACGTTGCGCCCCCCAGTGCGCCCAGCCGGCGGGTTCGACCAGCAGATCCATCGCCCTTTCTATAGCCGATCGACACCGCCGCCGCGCGACGGCCGCGTCAAATATAGTTAAATTAACTATAAGTACTATTGTTAACTATACTTTTCATATAATTAACTATTACTTTGCGTTGATTTTGTCTCAAGGTAAACATACTTTCACCATCGAAGAAAAAGACCGAAAAGGTCTGTCGTTCAGGAAGGACGTTCGAAGCCTGCGGAGCGCATATCTCCGCTGGTCCCCTCCCGGTCGGTGCCCTCCGCGGCGCTCCGGACCCCTTCTCCGATGGCCCTTCTCGGTCGAACGCGGCGGCTGCGGAATCGACCCTTCCCCTCCCGGAGGTCATCCGCGGACCGCTCGCCAACTGGGATACGGAGAGCTGACATGAAGGGTTCCATCCGGACTTTGGCCAAATATTCGGCAGCCGCGATCGCGCTTCTGGCGCTGACGGACGGCGCCGCGCACGCGCAATTGGTCAATTCGCCGTCCAACACCGGTACGGCACAGCAGACCACGAGCTGGACGCAATCCGTCCCTTATTCCAACATCGGCACGCTGGGCATCGGCGGCAACCAGGGCAGCCCGATCACCGGTACCAACAACAGCGGCTCCACCATCACCAACAACGGCAGCGGCGCGCCCGCTAACCCGGGCATCATCAACAACGAAGCCGGCTCCACCATCACCAACAACGGCACGATCAACGACGTCAACATCTCCGCCTTCCACAACGACGGCAGCGTGACCTTTGGCGGGGGCACCGCCGGCCATGCCGTCATCAACAACGCCGGCACCATCACCAACGACAACAGCGTGCTCAGCAACAGCGTCGGCACGCCAGCGGCGGGCGTTTCAAGCGAGATCACCAACACCGGTTCGCTCACCAACCAGAACGGCGGCCAGCTGATCAACAACGCCAACGGCAATCTCGGCGCGACCTCGGCGGCAGGCCAGGGCGCCGTCTTGACCAATTCAGCGTCGGGATCGCTCACCAACACCGGCACCGGCACGAACTTCACCAACGAGCTTGCGGCCTTCTTCAGCAATCTCGGCTCATTCATCAACCAGTCGGCTGCCGTTTTCTCCAACACCGGCGCCAACACGGTGTGGGATAACGCCAGCGGCGCCACCACCCTCAACACGGGCGCCAACACACAAATCCAAAACCAGAACGGCGCCGCGGTCACCAACGAAGGGCAGATTCTGAATCTGCTCGGCGCGCTGTTCCACAACAACACCGGTTCGAGCGTCACCAACAACGGCTCGAGCGCGGCCATCTTCAACATGACAAGCGGCTCGACGCTCCAGAACGACGGCCAGCTCACCAACGAGAACGGCGCCCAAATCTATAACCAGGCGCACGGCACACTGACCAACAACGGCTCGCTCACCAACCAGTCGGGTGGCCAGGTTTACAACCAGGGCGGCGGCCAGTTCACCAACAACGGCTCGGTCGACAACACCGGCTCGACCAGCCAGGCCTACAACCAGGGCGCCTCGACCCTGACCAACAGCTCGACCGGCTCGATCACAAACCAGAACGGCGCGCAGTTCACGAACCAGGGCGCCTCGACGCTCAACAACGCCGGGACTCTGACTAACGCGGCAGCGGCCCAGTTCACCAACAGCGGCAGCGGCACGACGCTCGCCAATACCGGCACCATCAACAACGAGGCCGGCGGGTTCTTCAGCAACCTTGGCAGTGCGCTCATCACCAACAGCGGCACCGGCACGATCACCAACAACGGCGCGACCTTCACCAACAATGGCGCCACCATTCACAACACCAGCACGGCTATTGCGGGCATCCTCAACGAGAACGCCGGGACCTCGCTCTCGAACCAGAACGGCGCCACCCTCACCAACGCCGCGGGTTCGACCATCGCCAACGTCGGCGGCGCGACCCTTACCAACCAGTCGGGTTCGCTCCTCGACAATTCGGGCGCGCTTCAGAACGAGGTCGGCGGCCAGCTGGTCAACAGCGACAGCGGCACGCAGTTCACCAACGAGGTCGGCGGCACCGTTATCAACGATGGCGCCGGAACCAAGCTGTGGAACAAGGCATTGGCCGCGCTCAGCAATTTCGGCCAGATCCTCAACCAGAACGGCGCCACGTTGCAAAACGACGCGACGCTGACCAACGACGGCGGCGCCGTCGGCCTCTCGCACGGTGCGCTCATCAATCAGACGGGCGCCACGCTCAATAACACCGGCACGTTCAACAACCAGAACCAGGCGACGCTGCTCAACGACGGCACGACCACGGTTGCGACCGTCAACAACAGCGGGACTCTGACCAACGACCACAGCACCGTCGACAACCAGAACGACGGCGCGTTCAACACCAGCGGCACGCTCACCAACCGGAACGGCGGCACGATCAACAACCAGACGCGCGCGACCATGATGGTCCAGACGGGGGGCACGCTGACCAACAATGGCACCAGCGTGGCCGGCGCCGTCATCACCAACAACAACGCGACCTTCACCACCCAGGCCGGCTCGACCGTCAACAACAACGGGTCGCACGCCATCTTTACCAATCAGAACGGCGGAAGC
>DATEMD010000202.1:0-13472 GCA_035275845.1 Allostellaceae bacterium
CGCCAGCGCGCGACAGCCACCACACCAGCGCCGCGACGATCGCCGCCGCGAGGGCGGCGAACAGCAGCGTGCCGCCGCCGCCGTTGAACAGGCCGAAGCTGACGCCGCGATTCCAGGTCAGAACCAGGTTGAAGACCGGCAGGACTGCAGCCAGATCGGTGCCGCGGGCTGCGAAGAACGCGACCACCCACGCCTTGACCGCCTGATCGAGCGCGACGACGAGGAGCGCCACGAGAAGACCGCGCCGCATCAGACCGCTTCGTCCCGCGCACCGACCGCGTCGGCGCAACGACGGCACAGATCGACATGGGTGGGATCGCCGCCGACCTCGGGCAGCACGCGCCAGCAGCGTGCGCATTTGTCGCCGGGCGCGCGTTCGACCACGACGGCAACCCCGGGCACGTCTGGCAGGGTGAAGGCGCCGGGCGGCGGTGCGCCCGCGGCGAAGGCGGCGGCCGAGGTGATGCACAATTCGGCGGCGTCGACACCGGCGAAAGCGGTGTGCGCATCCGCGTTCGCATAAATCTGGACCGCGGCCTGCAAACTCGAGCCAAGGAATTTCTCGGCGCGTTTCAATTCGATCGCGCCGGTGACGACGCGGCGGACATCGCGAACGCGTGTCCACTTGAGGCCAAGCGCTTCACTCCGCCAAGTCGCCGGTATCTGCGGATAGGGCTGGAAGTGGACGCTACTGTCGTCGCCGTCGCCTTGGCGGCAGAGCCACGCCTCCTCCGCCGTGAAGCACAGCACCGGCGCCAGCCAGCGCACCAACGCATCGAACACGCGATCGAGCACGGTGCGCACGGCACGGCGGCGCAAATCGCCGGGTGAATCGCAATAGAGCGAGTCCTTGCGCACGTCGAAATAGAACGCCGACAGATCGACGGCGCAGAACGCGTGCAGCTCGGTGAACATGGTGTGGAAATCGTAGGCTTCGAGGCAGCCGCGCACGATACCGTCGAGCGCGTGCAGGCGGTGCAGCACCCAGGATTCGAGCTCTGGCAGCTGCGCTTCGGCGAGGCGTTCGCGTTCGGTGAAGCCGTTGAGCGCACCAAGCAGGTAACGCAGCGTGTTCCGCAGCCGGCGATAGATTTCACTCTGCTGCTTGAGGATCTCGGGACCGATGCGTAAATCGTCGGCATAGTTGGCGGCGACGACCCACAGCCGGAGGATGTCGGCGCCGCTCTTCGCCACGACGTCCTGCGGCGAGGTCACGTTGCCGAGCGATTTGGACATCTTGCGGCCTTGCTCGTCGAGCACGAAGCCGTGCGTCAACACCGCTTCATACGGCGCGCGCCCGCGCGTGCCGCAGGCTTCGAGCAGCGAGGAATGGAACCAGCCGCGATGCTGGTCGGACCCTTCGAGATACAGCGACGCCGGCCAGGCGAGATCGGCGTTGCGCCGCGGCTCGAGAACGAAGGCGTGGGTCGAGCCGGAATCGAACCAGACATCGACGATATCCTTCACTTGCTCGTAATCGGCCGGATCGCGGCCGGATCCCAGGAATTCGGCCGGATTGCGCGTGAACCAGGCGTCGGAGCCTTCCTTCTCGAAGGCGGCGGCGATGCGATCGACGACCGCCTGATCGCGCAACGGTGCACCGGCCTTTTTGTCGACGAACACGGCGATCGGCACGCCCCAAGCGCGCTGCCGCGAGATGCACCAATCGGGCCGCGTTTCGATCATGGCACGGATGCGATTGCGGCCTTGTTCGGGAATCCAGCGCGTCGCGTCGATCGCTGCGAGCGCGGTTTCGCGCAGTGTCTGGCCGTCGGCGCCCTTGATATCCATGCCGATGAACCATTGCGGCGTGGTGCGGAAGATGAGCGGTGCCTTGGAGCGCCAGGAATGCGGATAGGAGTGCACCAGCTTGGCTTCGCCCAGCAGCGCACCGGCCTGTTTCAGCGCCGCGATCACCGCCGCGTTGGCATCGCCTTCCTTGCCGTTCGGCTTGTAGACGCGCTTGCCGGCGAATAGCGGCAGCGACGCGACATAGCTGCCGTCGGCGGCGACCGTCTCCGGCACGGCAATGCCGTGTTTGCGGCCGAGATCGAAATC
This sequence comes from Allostellaceae bacterium, assembly GCA_035275845.1. Classification (GTDB taxonomy): domain Bacteria; phylum Pseudomonadota; class Alphaproteobacteria; order ATCC43930; family CGMCC-115725; genus REEB95. The sequence continues at coordinate 2,059 of DATEMD010000202.1, forward strand.
GTCGGCGCCGTGCCCCGGCGCGATGTGGACGAAGCCCGTGCCGTCGGTATCGGTGACGAACCCGCCCGGCAGCAACGGCACGTCGAAATCGTAGCCCTGACCGTGCAGCGGATGCCGGCAAACCGTACCGGCGAGATCGGCGCCTTTGAGCGCCATGAGCGTGTCGGCCTTGAAGCCGAGGGTTTTCTCAAGCTCAGGCCAGCGCGTTTCGGCAATGACGATGTGCTCGCCAGCCTTCAACGGGCTGTCGCCAGCGACTTCGCGGACGCGCAGCACGAGATAGGCCATCTCAGCGCCGTAGGCGATCGCGCGGTTGCCGGGCAGCGTCCACGGCGTCGTCGTCCAAATCACGATCGAGGCGTTTTTGATCTCGCGATGACCCGGCTTCGCCACCGGAAACTTGACCCAAACCTGGGTCGAGGTGTGGTCGTGATATTCGATTTCGGCCTCGGCCAGCGCCGTCTGCTCGACCACCGACCACATCACCGGCTTCGCGCCGCGGAACAGCAGACCGTTCATCAGGAATTTGCCGATCTCGCGCGCGATCTGCGCCTCGGCGGCGAACTCCATCGTCGTATAAGGATGCGACCAATCGCCGATGACGCCGAGACGCTCGAACTCAGCGCGCTGGACGCCAATCCAATGGCGCGCGAATTCGCGACATTCGTTGCGAAACTCGACGACAGGTACCGCGTCTTTCGATTTCTTCTTGGCGCGGTACTCCTCCTCGATCTTCCATTCGATCGGCAGGCCGTGACAGTCCCAGCCCGGCACGTAGACGGCATCCTTGCCGCTCATCTGCTGCGCGCGGTTGATGACGTCCTTGAGGATCTTGTTGAGCGCGTGGCCGATATGGAGGTTGCCGTTGGCGTAGGGCGGACCGTCATGCAGGATGAATTTCGGCCGGCCCTTCGACGCCGTCCGTTGGCGCTGCCAAAGGCCGAGGCGCGCCCAGCGCGCGAGCATCGCCGGTTCGCGCTTGGGCAGGTCGGCGCGCATGGCGAACGGCGTGTCGGGCAGGAAGACGGTGGCGCGATAATCCTTGCCCGGATTGGCGCCGGAATCCGCCGTTGAATCGTCAGCCATGGCGTTGGTCATAGGCGGACGGCACGGCCGCGGTCAACGGAAAGGGCGTCACAGTTCGGGCTTTTTAGCCGCCAGAATGCGGCGCGCCCGCGCAACGTCGTCGCCGATCTGCGCCTTGAGCGCGTCGAGGCCTGCAAACGCGGCGTCGGGACGCAGATACTCGACCAACGCCAGGCGCAGATGCCGGCCGTAAAGTTCGCCAGCAAAATCGATGAGATAGGCTTCGAGGCCGAGTTCGTGCTCGCCCAGAGTCGGCCGGCGGCCGAAATACGCCGCCGCCGGATGCCATTCCGTGCGCTTGCCGTCCTCGATGCCGGCGAAAGCGGCGTAGATCCCGGGCGCCGGCCGCAGATAATCGGCCAGCGGCAGGTTGGCGGTCGGATAGCCGAGGCTTTTACCGACGCCCGCTGCATGTTCGACACGACCATCGATTTCCCACCAGCGGCCAAGCAGCTTGGCCGCCTCGCCCGGCCGCGCGCCGGTCAGGTGCTCACGAATGCGCGTCGACGAATAAGCCTCGCCGCCGGACGCGGCTTCACGCTCGACGATGGTGACGGCGAAGCCGCGTGCGCGTGCTTGGTTGACGAGGAATTCTGCGGTGCCGCGGCGCTGGTTGCCGAAGACGAAATCGTAGCCGACGACGACGTGGCTGGCGCCGAGGCCGCGCACCAGGATCTCGTCGATGAATTGCTCCGCCGTGCGCTTGGCGAAGTCGCGGTCAAAATGCAGCGCGAAGAGTAAATCGACTCCGAGTTCTTCAATATGCCGCGCCTTGCTGCGAAACGGCGTCAGCCGGAACGGCGGCGCCGCTGGATTGAAGACGGCATAGGGATGCGGCTCGAAGGTGAGGACGGCGTGCGGCACTCGCGTCGCGTGCGCGACCCGGCCGGCGGCCGCGATCACGACCCGGTGGCCGGGATGAAGGCCGTCGAAGTTGCCGATGGCAACCGCGGCGCCGCGATCGGCGCCCTCGGCGCGTTCGTGTCGGAAGATGCGCACGGACGTGAAACTATCCCGGGAATCGGGCGGACGGATAGGGCGGCATTGCGTCGCGAGTCGGGTCGGTTGCCCGCGCCGTTACGCGATTGCGTTGCGGCGCGACGGCACCATGACTTCCGCCTCGCCGTCGAGCACCACCAGATCGCCGACGCGGCAGACGGTTTTCAGCCGCACCCGTTTCTTGGCCGTGTCGATGTCGGCGACGGTGACCTGCGCTTCGATCGTCTCGTCGATGCGCACTGGCGCGCGAAACGCGAGCGATTGGCTGAGATAGATCGTGCCCGGCCCCGGCAGAATGGCGATCACCGTCGACAGAAAGCTGGCCGACAGCATGCCGTGGACGATACGCCCCTTGAAGCGTGTCGTCTTGGCGAATTCTTCGTCGAGATGGAGTGGGTTATGGTCGCCGGTCAGATCGGCAAACGTGCGCACGTCGGCATCGGTCACGGTATGAAAATAGGAAGCCGTCATGCCGACGGTGAGGTCTTCGAGCGCGTAAGCCCGGCGCGCCGTCGCCCGCTGACGAACATCATCCATAACGAACTCCGTGGTCGGCCCCCACGCGTTTTGTGCAGTGCACATTAAACGTCGGCATCCGTACGGGCAAGGGGGCGGATGAAATTCGCCCGTCGGGACGAGCATTTTGGCGGTTTTGCCGCGAGTACTGCGATGTCATTGGCGTGACTTTTTCGCAACAGCACAATCGGCCGGCAGAACCCTTCCCGGACCGAACCGCGGGCGGTAGTCTCGCCCTCGGCTGCACGCTGCGCCGTCTCCGGAGATTGGCCGACTTGGACTCAGACACCGCCGCCTTGCGCGACATGTGGTACTTCGCCCTGCCGGGCCACGCGCTCCGGCGCGGCCGGGTCGTTGCGCGCACGCTGCTCGGCGAGCCGGTGTTACTCGGCCGCGCCGCCGATGGCGCGCCGTTCGCGCTGCGCAACATCTGTCCGCATCGCGGCATCCCGCTGAGCTACGGCACGTTCGACGGACGCGAAGTCGAATGCTGCTATCACGGTTGGCGGTTCGACACGGCTGGCCGCTGCACCGCCATTCCGTCGCTCACCGAAGGCCAGAAGCTGACGCCCGGCAAGATCGGCGTCGCCGCGTATCCGGCGCGCGAGGTCCAGGGCAATGTCTGGCTGTTCTTCGGCGACGACCCAGCCAGCGCGCCGCCGCCGCCGGCAATTCCGGAAATCGGCGACGCGACGCCCAAGCTGTTCGAGCGCATGCGTGTGCCAGCCGCGATCGATCACGCCGTGGTCGGGTTGATGGATCCGGCGCACGGCGCCTTCGTCCATCGCGCCTGGTGGTGGCGCTCGCGCGGCTCGATCCACGAGAAGGCCAAGGAATTCGCCGCCAGCCCTTACGGCTTCACGATGCTGCGCCACGCGCCGTCGTCGAACGCCAACGCCTATCGCCTGCTCGGCGGTGCGCCGGAAACCGAAATCACGTTCCAGCTGCCGTCGACGCGGATCGAGCATATCCGCGTCGGCAAGCGGTTCGTCGCCAGCTTGACGGCGGTGACGCCATTGACCGACGGCGAGGCCGAGGTGAATCACGCGATCTATTGGGACGTGCCGTGGCTGTCGGCGTTGAAGCCGGCGCTGCGTCCCTATGTCCGCGCGTTCCTCAATCAGGATCGGCGGGTCATCGTGATGCAAAGCGAAGGCTTGAAGCACGATCCGTCGCTCATGCTCATCAACGACGCCGACACGCAGGCCAAGTGGTATTACCAGCTGAAGCAGGAATACCGCGGCGCGCGCAGCGCCGGCCGCGCCTTCGTCAATCCGGTCAAAGGCCGCGTGCTGCGCTGGCGCAGCTGACGCGCCCCTCGCCGCGCCGCCGCACTGGCGATAGAATACGCACGGTACAATCGGGAGATCGGCGATGAATCAAGGCGCAACGCAAGCTGCGTCACAGCTGCTGGCGGCCCTGCGTTTCGGCGGCGACGGACTTATTCCGGCGGTCGCGCAGCAGCACGACAGCGGCGAGGTTCTGATGCTCGCCTGGATGAATCGCGACGCGGTGATGGAAACGCTCAAGACCGGACGCGTCTGCTACTGGTCGCGTTCGCGCAAACAGCTTTGGCGCAAAGGCGAAAGCTCGGGCCATGTGCAGCGGCTGGTCGAGTTGCGGATCGATTGCGACGGTGATGCGCTGTTGGTGCTCGTCGATCAGAGCGGCGTCGCGTGTCACACCGGTACGCGCAGTTGTTTTTTCCGCGCGGTGCGCGACGGCGTGCCGATCGAGATTCAAAAGCCGAGCGGCACGGCAACGCCGGGCGAAACGCGCTGACGCGCAATTGCGTCATATGACGCATCGGATCGCGTCTGTGATTGCGGCGGCATGCCTGTGGCACACCACCGATCCGGAGAATCATTGAGAACGGCGACGGAAAGCTAGGTCTCCGCGTGGCAGCAATGCCACAGAGACCAAACTTCGCGCCCACCGATACAGTCGACACAGTAAAGCCATCATTGGTGACATCATCTGGTCCCAGCCGCCGTGTTACGGCAACAACGCGGCGCGGCTGCGACGTTGAAGTGCGAAGCGCCCGAAACGTTTTGCGTTCATCGGGAGACTTCTTTTGGACTGGTTACGCTTTGTGCTGGCGAAGGAATCACATCGCCCCGACGGTGACGGGATGTCACGCGTCGGCGCACGATTGAAAACCAAGGAATGGGGATTGAATCATGAAAAGCCTTAACCCGTTCGGTAAGTACTTTGTCCTTCTGGCTGTCGGCGTGCTGATCGCGGGTTGCGACGGCTGGTCGTACAGTCCGCCCCTACGCGGCAATTATTACTCGTATCACATCACCCTACCGGACGCGCAGGGCACGGCGCCGAGCGCCAGCGCGAACGCGTTCAACCAGGCGCTGGCGCACGATTACGCCGACTTCGCCGGCGTCCTGCTCAATCGCGAAGGTGATTTCGAGGATTCGGATTACTACGCGCGCAAGAGTCTGGCTGCCGGCGACGGCGCCGTCGTGCCGCCGGAGAACGTCGGCAATTGGGCGATCGCGACGCCGTGGGACGCACAGGAAGGCTATCCGAAGATCCTGAATGACGCGCGGGCGCGGCTTGTCCGCGTGCTCGACGCCGGCGCACGCGAGCGGCAGCCGCAACTGGCCGCGCGCACCCAGGTGGATTTCGACTGCTGGGTGACCCACACGGAGAAATCGTGGTGGACGGCGATGACAGGCCCTTGCCACAACGAGTTCTTCGCCAACTTGGCGCTGCTCGAGGGCAGGCCGGCGGCGACGGCGCATGAGTTCCGCGTCTACTTCGCCTTCAATAAGTACAACCTGACGCCAGACGCGCAGAAGATTCTGCAACAGGTCGTGGCTCAGGCGAAGGCCGATCCGAACATGCGCATCATGCTGGTCGGACACACCGACCGCGCCGGCACCGACGCCTACAATATGGGGCTGTCGCATCGCCGGGCGGACACCGTCCGCGGTCAGTTGCAACAGGAAGGCGTAGCGGTCGGCCGCATCGACGAACGTTGGGTCGGCAAGCGTCAACCGCTGGTGCCGACGCCTGACGGCGTCCGCGAGCCGCGCAACCGTGTGGTCGTCATCACCTTCGAATAAGGCGGCGACGACTCCGCAAAACGGAGGTGTGAACTAAGCCGGCAGGGAGGCAGCCCATGGCTCGCCTCCCTGTTCTTTTGTCCGCGCCGCGTCGGCCGCGGCGCGCAGCACCAACTGCATCACGGTTTCACCGCGGGTCGGATCGAACGGCGCAACGCCAACGCTGACGCCGAACGCGGGCTCGGCCACGCTGGCAAACGGCGCCAGCCGCGCAGCGGCGGTGGCCAACGCCGTGGCACGCGCCCGGGCGCCGGCGGGATCGATGCGCTCGATCCACACCACGAACTCGCCGCCGCCGAAACGCGCGATCAGATCGCCGGGCCGCGTATGCTCGCGCAGCAACCCCGACAACGCCGACAGTGCGGCGTCGCCCGCATCCGGACCGCGCACCGCGTTGACATGTCGGAGATTGGCGACATCGACATAGAGCAGCGCCGCCGCCGGCCGATTGCGGTCGAAGCGGCTGAGGCGGCGCGTGAATTCGTCGAAAAATGCCGCGCGATTGGCGAGACCCGTCAGTTGGTCGGTGCGCGACAGGTGCTCGATGCGCTCGCGGGCCTCGACTTGCGCCAGCACGATGCCGAGATGATCGGCGACGTCGGCGAGCAGCGCGCAGTCGACTGCCGCAAAGGCAGCCCGCTCGGCAGACCGCCACAGCAGCAAGGCACCCTTGATCTCGCCGCGATACAGAATCGGCTGCGCCGCGATCTGCGCCATATGGTGCGCGAGCGCGACGCGACCGTCGCGCTCCAGCCCGGCGCGAACCGCCGACACCACTGCCGCCGGCGGCTTCGCGCCCCAACTCGCCGCGACGTGCAGCGGCCCGTCGGCATCATGACGCAGGCTCGCACCGCCGGCCGCGTCCAGCGCCAGGCCGAGCACCGCCAGGATGGCGATGAGCGCGCCTTCGGGCTGCGGCTCGTCGCGTATCGCGCGCACCACGTGGCGCAGGACGTTGTCGCGACGGCGCGCGTCGTCGTCCGCCAGCATGTCCGCCGGCGTCTCGTCGAAATCGCCCGCCGTCTTGGGTTGATCGCGAAATTGCCCCGCGGCGTCGTCGCATCGATCCATGAATCCAGCCCCCAACGCGACGAGGCTACGCCGCGGTGATTTATCAAACTCTTAAGCGTTAAGGATGTTCGGCGGAGAAATCGGCGCGCAATGCGGTGATCAGTGCGCGAGCAGAACCGGTATATTGGCGTTAAGTATGACGTGCCGGGTTGCACCGCCGAAGATCATCTGGCGCAGCCGGCTCTGCGTATAGGCGCCCTTGATCAGCAAATCGGCCTGCATGGTCTGCGCCTCGTCGAGGAAGATCTCGCCCGCCGGCTTGTTGCCGACGGCGATGTGGCGCGACACCGCGGTGATGCCGTGCGTTTTGAAGTTGCGCACCAACTCTTCGCCGCTCGGTCCCGGCACGAAGGCACTGGCGACGCTGACCACTTCGACCCGCGCTGCGCGCTTGAGAAACGGCATCGCCGCGGCGATCGTGCGTGCGGTCTCGGTGCTGCCGTTCCACGCCACCAAGACGCGCTCGCCGACGGTCGCCGGCGGCGTCTTGGGCGCCATCAGCACCGGCCGGCCGCTTTCGAACAGCGCATCTTCGAGCGTCGCTTCGGCAAACGACGCCGCCTTGTCCGGCTGCTCGACGACGATCAGGTCGTAGACGCGTCCGAGCGCGCCGACGATGGCGTTCTGGCGGCCGGTTTCCTCCCGCCATTCGGCGGTCACGCCCGCGCCGTTGGCCGCGATGCCGTGCTTGCGCATCACCGTATTGAACAGGTTACGTGCCTGCGTGCGCCGCTCGGTGCCTTCGCGCTCGAGCGTGCGATCCACTTCGGACGAAATCGAGAATCCCATCTCACCGCCGAAGACCACCGCATATTCGCTGGCGAGCGCGTTGAGACCGGTGATTTTTCCGTCGAATCGGCGCGCGGCAAGAATCGCGGTTTCGAGCACCGCTTCTGCAGCGCCGTCGCCCACAACCGCGAGGATCGCTTTCATGCTGCCTCCGCCCGTCGTGAGCGCATTATACCGGCGGCATGCCGGCCACCCAAGTCCGCCGGCAGGCGATTGACAGGGCCATGCCAAGGCGCTACGCGCACGTCCTTCCACGCCCAGCATCAGACGGAGAACCCCACGATGAAAATCCACAATCCAGCGGCATCGCTGCCGCCGAACGGTCCCTACAGCCTGGGCGTCGAGATTCCGGCCGGACAGCGTGTCCTGTTCATCGCCGGTCAGATTCCCGTCGCCAAGGACGGCACGACGCCGCAAGGGATCAAGGCCCAGACCGAGCAAGTCTGGCGCAACGTCGTCAACGTCCTCGAATCGGCCGGCATGGGCGTCGAGAACCTCGTCAAGATCAACACGTACCTGACCAAACAGGAAAATATCGCCGGCTACAGCGAAGTTCGGGCGAAGATCCTGGGCGCGGCACGCCCGGTTTCGACCACGGTGGTGGTGCAATCGCTGGTGAAGTCCGAATGGCTGGTCGAAGTGGAGGCTTTCGCGGCGAAATAGTCTAGCGCTTGCCGCGCGCGTCGACCGGCCAGATTTCGACCAGCGTGTCGCCGTCGACCACGTGATAGAAATCGTGCAGGTTGACCGTCGGATCGCAATGCGGCGTGACGCATTCGATCACCGCGCCAAGCGGCGGCCGCGCCGCGCCCGCCGGCACGAACAACTTGCCGTGCTCGTCGCCGAAGAACTCATAGCGGCTGCCGGACGGCGCGCCGCGCGCCGGTTCGGGCCGGGGACCTTCGGTGGCGAAGCTCTTGAGGCCGGCGTCCGTCACGAGATAGGCCGACTGGTTGACGCCGATCACGGCCGTCGCGACGAACAGCGCCGTTTCAAAGGGTGGCGCGTTGCGGCCGTCGGCGAGCGCATGCTGATATTCGACGTCCATGAAGACATAGGAGCCGACCTGAAGCTCGGTGAAGACCCGCGCTTCGGGATCGAGGTCGAAGGTGCCGGTGCCGCCGCCGGTGACGACCGACGCCGACAGATCGTCCGCCGCCAGTTGCCGCAACAAGCCGCGTAAGCGATCGGCAAGCCGCAGGCTGCGCTCGCGCCGCTCGGCGCGGACCGCGACGTGTTGCAGCTGGCCAGCAAAGGCCTGGATGCCGGCGAAGCGAAGACCCGGCGCAGCCCGCACCGTGTGCGCCAATGTCCGTGCCGCCTCGATCGTGCAGCCAGTACGACCCTGTCCGGCGTCGACGTCGACCAGCACGGAAAGCGGCGACGGTGCATCGCGCAGCACCGCGCTGAGGGCCGCGACGGTGTCGGCGTGATCGACCACAACGCTGAGGCCGCGATGCGGCGCGCGCGCCAAGGCGGAAAACCGCGCCAGCTTCGCCGCGGTCACCGGCGGCGACGTCAGGTGCACACCCGGGATGCCGGCACGCACCATGATCTCGGCCTCGCCGAGCGTCACGCACGATACGCCGAGCGCGCCAGCCGCGACCTGGCGCTGCGCGATGGCGACCGACTTGTGGGTTTTGACGTGCGGCCGCAGCGCGACGCCGGCGGCGCGCGCGTGCGCCGCCATCGCAGCGATATTGCGGTCGAGCGCGGCGCGGTCGAGCACCAAGGCAGGCGTATCGAGCGCGGCCCGGCCACCGGGACGACCAAGCAATATGGAATTCGGGCTTGCGGGCTGGGTTTCGGGCAAGACGGGCTCCGATTCAGACTTTTTTAGTCATAGCCAGGCGCGCATTCGTAGAGGTTAACCCGGCGCTAAGCCAGGGCGGCTTACCCTCGTAAGTTGAAGGTCACTGTCCTTAATGCACCAAAGATGACCGTGTGGCGCTTCATCAGGCGGGCTGATTCGAGCCGCGTGTCTGTCGGCATGGCCGGCGGCGCGCGCCGACGGCTCGCGCCCCGCATCCTGATCGTCACCATCCTGCTAGCCGCGCTACTGCACGCCGCCAACGCCCTTTTCGTCTACCATTTCTATTCGACGACCGCGGCGCGTGAAGCTGCGGCGCGCGACGCCACCGCGACCATGATGGCTCAGCAGGCTAGTCAGACCTTTACCGCGATCGATTCCGCTTTGACCGCCGTCGCGGCAAGGCTCAAGACCCGTCCGCTGGCACCGAACGACCAGACGATACTGACGGAAGAGGACGTGCGCTCGTCCGCCGTGCGCGCACTGCTGGTGCTGGATCACGACGGCACGGTCGCGCTCGACTCGTCGGGCTATCCGCCAGCACCGCGTGTCCTCGCCGAACGGCAGTATCTAGCCGGGTTCGCGACGGCAAGCATGTCGGGCTTGTCCATCAGCGACCTCGTGTCCGGGTCGAGCTTGGTGCCGTACTTCGGCATGGGCCGGGCAATCACCGACGCGGCTGGCACGCGCATTGGCACCGTCATCGCCGTCGTCGAACCGTCGTTTTTCGCCGCGATGCCTGGCACATTGCCAGACACGACGGCGCTGCTTGTACACGAGAGCGACGGCACCATTCTCGCCGGCAATGGCTTCGGTACCGACACCACCGTCAATCAGGCCTTGGTACGGTACGCGCACGACATCCTGGCCATACGCGAGATCGACGGCTTCCCGTTGCAGTTGATCGTTGCCGGGCCACCGGTCTGGAAATCGCCCGCTTTCCACAATTTCATGATCTTCGACGCCGGGATCATGGCGATCGTGACCGTGGTGGCGCTGTGGCTCGCGTGGCGGCTCACTGCCGAGGAGCGTGCACGCAGCACCGCCGAAATTCGGCTCCACGATGCGATCGAAAGCACGCCCGGCGGTTTCGCGCTGTATGACGCCGACGACTGTTTGGTGCTGTGCAATCGCACCTACGTCGAATATTACACGCCACCCGTACAGCCGCTGGTCGTGCCCGGCGCGCGCTTTGAGACCATCATCCGGAAAGTCGCCGAAACCGGCGGCTGGGCCGACGCGACCGACCAGAAGGCACGCGAAGCGCTGATCGAGCAGCGCGTGCGGGCGCATCGCCAGGCCACCACCGAACTCGTCCAGCGCCTGAGCGACGGGCGCTGGCTGCTGACGCGCGAGCGCCGCACTGCCGACGGCGGCACCGCCTGCTTCTACACCGACATCACGCGTCTGAAGCAGCAGGAGGAAGCGATACGGCGCAGCGAACGCCTCGAACGCCAGGCGCGCGAAATCGCCGAACGCGCCGACCGCGCCAAGAGCTCGTTCCTGGCGACGATGAGCCACGAACTGCGCACGCCATTGAATGCGGTGATTGGGTTTTCGCAGATCATCGAGCAGGGGATGTTCGGTCCGCAGCCGGCGCGGTACCGGGAGTACGCGACGCTGATCCGGCGCAGCGGCGAGCATCTGCTGACGATCATCAACGACATCCTGGACATCGCCAAGCTGCAGTCGGGCAAGACCGAGCTGCGGCTGGAAACCACGGTGCTGGCGCCGATCATCGACGAGGCGGTGCGGCTGGTGACGCCGCGGGCCGAGACCGCCCGGCTCACGCTGGTGCAGGACATCGCCCCCGCGCTGCCGGCGGTACGCGTCGACCTCACCCGTATCCGCCAGGTGCTCCTCAACCTGCTGTCCAACGCCATCAAGTTCACCCCCGCCGGCGGCACCGTCACCGTCACCGCCAAGACCTGGGAGGGCGCCGTCGAGATCGCCGTCCGCGACACCGGCATCGGCATGGCCGAGGCCGACATCCCCAAGGCGCTCGAGCCCTTCGGCCAGATCTCCAACGCCATGACCCGTGCCCACGAAGGCACCGGCCTGGG
>DATEMD010000203.1:0-6214 GCA_035275845.1 Allostellaceae bacterium
GAGATGGTGATGCCGGGGGACAACATCCGGATGGAGGTCGAGCTCATCGCCCCCATCGCCATGGATGAAGGCCTGCGCTTCGCCATCCGCGAGGGCGGCCACACCGTCGGCGCCGGCGTCGTCGCCAAGATTATTAAGTAACCAGACAATGGCGATCGAAAATCAAAATATCCGCATCCGGCTGCGAGCGTACGACCACCGTATCCTCGATCAGTCGACGAGCGAGATCGTGAACACGGCGAAGCGCACCGGTGCGCGCGTCCGCGGCCCGATTCCGCTGCCGACCAAGATCGAGAAGTTCACGGTCAACCGCTCGCCGCACATCGACAAGAAGTCGCGCGAGCAGTTCGAGATCCGCACGCACAAGCGGATTCTCGACATCGTCGATCCGACGCCGCAAACGGTGGACGCGCTGATGAAGCTCGACCTCGCCGCCGGCGTCGATGTTGAGATCAAGCTTTAGGGCATTGGACCATGCGTAGCGGCCTTATCGCCAAGAAAATGGGCATGACCCGGCTCTTCACCGAGGACGGCAACCATCTGCCGGTCACGGTGCTGAAGGTCGACGATTGCCGCGTGATTGCCGTGCGCACGGCCGAAAAGGACGGTTACACGGCGGTCCAGCTCGGCACCGGCAACGCCAAGGTGAAGAACGTGTCACAGGCGATGCGTGGCCACTATGCCAAGGCCAAGATCGAGCCCAAGCACAAGCTGGTCGAGTTCCGCGTCAGCGCCGACGCGATGCTCGAGCCCGGCGCCGAGCTCAAGGTCACACACTTCGCCGCCGGCCAGTACATCGACGTCACCGGCACGACGATCGGCCGCGGCTTCGCTGGCGTGATGAAACGCCACAATTTCGGCGGCTTGCGCGCTTCGCACGGCGTGTCGGTCTCGCATCGCAGCCACGGCTCGACGGGCCAGCGCCAGGATCCTGGCAAGGTGTTCAAGAACAAGAAGATGGCTGGCCACATGGGTGACGTGCGGGCCACCACGCAGAATCTCCAGGTGGTCGCGACCGACGAGGCGCGCGGCCTGCTGATGGTGACCGGCGCGGTGCCGGGTGCGCCCGGCGGCTACGTCCTGGTGCGCGACGCCGCCAAGCGTTCGAAGCTGGGCCGGCCGCCACTTAAGGCGCTCGATCGTCCGGCCGAAAAGACTCAGAAAGCCGCCAAGGAAAAGCCGGCAGCCAAGCCGGCCGCAGGAGGCGATAAGAAATGAAGCTTCCAGTCAAGAGCCTCGACAACAAGGCTGCCGGCGATATTGAAGTCGCCGACGACATCTTCGGCTTGCCGGTGCGCAAGGACATTCTGGCGCGCATGGTGCAATGGCAGCTCGCCAAGCGCCGCGCCGGGACGCACAAAACCAAGGGCATCAGCGACATTTCCGGCACGACCAAGAAGCCGTGGAAGCAGAAAGGCACCGGCCGCGCTCGCCAGGGCTCGCTGCGCTCGCCGCAGTTCCGCGGTGGTGCGAAGATCTTCGGCCCGGTCGTGCGCAGTCACGAATACGGCCTCCAGAAGAAGGTCCGGCGCCTGGCGCTCAAGACCGCGCTGTCGGCCAAGCAGGCCGAGGGCAAGCTCGTGGTGCTCGACAGCACCAAGGTGAAGGACGCTAAAACCGGCATGCTCGCCAAGAGCTTCGCCAAACTCGGTCTGGCGTCGGCGCTGATCATCGATGGTGCGACACTCGACGAGAGCTTCGCGCGCGCCGCGCGCAACCTGCCGGGTATCGACGTGCTGCCGCAGCAGGGCGCCAACGTCTACGACATCATGCGCCGTGACACGCTCGTGCTGACGCGCGACGCGGTGCAGGCGCTGGAGGCGCGTCTAAAATGAGCCGCTTTCGTTACATCAAGCGCGAAACTCCCGTGCTCACCCGCGATCAGATGTACGACATCGTGCGCCATCCGGTGATCACCGAGAAGGCGACCATGATCTCGGAACACAATCAGGTTACCTTCCGTGTACCGCTCGACGCCGACAAGCGTTCGGTCAAGGTTGCGGTCGAGAACCTGTTCAAGGTCAAGGTCGAGGCGGTCAACACCGTCCGCGTCAAAGGCAAGCGTAAGATAATGCGCGGCCGCCGTGGCCAGCGTTCCGATTACAAGAAGGCGATCGTCACTTTGGCCGAAGGGTCAAAGATCGACGTGACGACGGGAGTCTAAACCATGGCGCTCAAGACATTCCGGCCGGTCACGCCGACCCTGCGCCACACGGTGCTGATCGACCGCAGCGAGCTGTGGAAGGGCGGTCCCGTCAAGGCGCTGTCCGTCGGCAAGCGCGAGCAAGGCGGCCGCAACAATCTCGGCCGCATCACTCAGCGTTGGCGCGGCGGCGGCCACAAGAAGCGCTACCGCCTGGTCGACTTCAAGCGCGCGAAGTGGGACGTGCCGGCCGAGGTCGTTCGGCTGGAATACGATCCGAACCGCACGAGCTTCATCGCGCTGATCAAGTACACCGACGGCGAGCAGAGCTACATCCTGGCGCCGCAGCGCCTCAAGGCTGGCGACAAGGTCGTCTCGGGCGATCATGTCGACGTCAAGCCGGGCAACGCGATGCCGATGCGCAATATTCCGGTTGGTACCATCATCCACAACGTCGAGATGAAGCCGGGCAAGGGCGGCCAGCTGGCACGCTCCGCCGGTACCTTCGTGCAGCTCGTCGGCCGCGATGCTGGCTACGCGCTGCTGCGGCTCGCTTCGGGCGAGGTGCGTATGGTGCGCGGCGAATGCATGGCGACGATCGGCGCGGTGTCGAATCCGGACGAACAGAACGTCGTCATCGGCAAGGCGGGTCGTTCGCGCTGGCTCGGCCGGCGCGGCAACGTCCGCGGCGAGGCGATGAACCCGGTGGATCATCCACTCGGCGGCCGCACCCGCGGCAACCGTCATCCGGTTTCGCCCTGGGGCAAAGGCGCCAAGGGCAACAAGACGCGTCACAACAAGGCGACCGACCGCTACATCGTGCGGCGGAAGCGCGACAAGTAGGAGCTCCGAGCGTGGCACGTTCCGTGTGGAAAGGACCATTCGTCGACGGCTATCTGATGAAGAAAGCCGAAAAGACGCGTGCGTCCGGACGCAACGAGATCATCAAGACGTGGTCGCGGCGTTCGACGATCTTTCCGCAATTCGTCGGACTGACCTTCGGCGTCTACAACGGCCACAAGTTCGTGCCGGTTCTGGTGACCGAGCACATGATCGGCCACAAGTTCGGCGAGTTCGCCCCGACCCGCGTGTTCCACGGCCACACCGCCGGGGACAAAAAGGTCAAGCGCGCTGAGGAAGGCAAATAATGGGCAAGCAAGCCGCACCGCGTCACCTGCACGAGACCGAGGCCTCGGCCTATGCGCACGCGCTCAAGACCAGCCCGCGCAAGCTCAATCTCGTGGCTCAGGCGATCCGCGGCAAGGCCGCCGCGGCGGCGCTGAACGAGCTCGCCTTCAACCGTCGCCGCATCGCCCGCGACGTGCGCAAGGTGCTGCAAGCGGCGATCGCCAACGCCGAGAACAACCATCAGCTCGACGTCGACCGGCTCTACGTCAAAGAGGCGACGGTCGGTCGCGCCTTCTCGCTCGGCCGTTTCCACGTGCGCGGCCGCGGCCGCATCTCGCCGGTCGAGAAATACTTTTCGAATCTGCTCGTCGTAGTGCGCGAGCGCGCGCCCGAAGAGCGCGCCACGGCGGCGGACGAGGACAAGGGCGCGGCGGACGTCAAGACCGCCGGCGCCGGCAAGAAGCCCAAGGCCAAAAAGGCCGGCGGCAAGGAGAAGGCGTAATGGGCCAGAAGGTAAATCCAGTCGGCCTGCGGCTCGGCATCAACCGGACCTGGGATTCGCGCTGGTTCGCGCGCAAGGATTATTCGAACTTGCTGCACGAGGACCTGAAGCTGCGCGATTTCCTGGTCGAACGGCTGTTGCAGGCCGGCGTGTCGCGCATCGTCATCGAGCGCGCCGCCAAGAAGACGCGCATCACCATACATTCGGCCCGGCCGGGCGTCGTCATCGGCAAAAAGGGCGCGGACATTGAAAAGCTGCGCGCCGATCTCGCCAGGATGACCCACACCGAGGTCAGCCTGAACATCGTCGAGATCCGCAAGCCCGAGATCGAAGCCAAGCTGATCGCCGATGGCATCGCTCAGCAGCTTGAGCGTCGCGTCGCCTTCCGCCGCGCGATGAAGCGTGCCGTGCAGTCGGCGATGCGCCTGGGTGCGCTTGGCATCCGCATCAATTGCTCAGGCCGTCTCGGCGGCTCCGAGATCGCACGCATGGAGTGGTATCGCGAAGGCCGCGTGCCGCTGCACACGCTGCGCGCCGACGTCGATTTCGGCTACGGCACGGCCAAGACGACCTATGGCACCTGCGGCGTGAAGGTCTGGGTGTTCAAGGGCGAAGTGCTTCAGCACGACCCGATGGCGCAGGACAAGCGCGCCGCCGAAGCTCAACCGGCGCGCGCCTGAGGAGAGAGTTAGGGTTCGATCATGTTGCAACCGGCGTTCTTCAAATACCGCAAGGCGCACAAGGGCCGCATTCACGGCCTCGCCACCAGCGGCAATACGCTCGCCTTCGGCACCTATGGCTTGAAGGCGACCGAGCCTGGCCGCGTGACCGCGCGCCAGATCGAGGCGGCGCGCCGCGCTATCACGCGCCACATCCGGCGCGTCGGCCGCGTCTGGATCAACATCTTCCCGGACGTGCCGGTGTCGCGAAAGCCGGCCGAAGTGCGCATGGGCAGCGGCAAGGGCAGCCCGGAATTCTACGTCTGCCGGGTCAAGCCGGGCCGCATCCTGTTCGAGCTCGACGGCGTGCCGCATCAGTTGGCGGTCGAAGCATTCGGTCTCGCGGCGGCCAAGTTGCCGATCAGCACGCGCTTCGTCGTCCGTCTGGGTCACACGGAGGAGCCGAGCGCATGAACGCCGCCGACATCCGCCATAAGACCGACGACGAACTCCGCGGCGAGCTCGAGCAACTGGCCAAGGAAGCCTTCAATCTGCGCTTCCAACGCGCCAGCGGCCAACTCGAGAACACCGCGCGCGTGCGTCAGGTGCGCCGCGACATCGCGCGCATCAAGACAATCATGGGCGAACGCGCCCGCAAGGCCTCCTAGGGACAAGAATCATGCCGAAACGCATCCTACAGGGGGTCGTCACCAGCGACGTCATGGACAAGACCGTGACGGTGCGCGTCGACCGCCGCTTCCAGCATCCGGTTTACAAGAAGTTCATCACGCGCTCGAAGAAGTATGCCGCGCACGATGAGGAGAACACCTACAAGGTGGGTGACGTCGTCCGCATCGAGGAAACCCGGCCAATCTCGAAGCGCAAGCGGTGGCGGGTGATCGACGCGGTGACGCGTGCCCCGACGCCGTCGGCGCCGCGTGCCGCCGACCCGGTGTCGGCAGAAGCGCAGGGCGGCCGCAAGCGCGTCCGTCGCGGCAAGGTTGATGCGGCTACTGCAGCGTCGCAGAAAGCGGAAACGCCATGATCCAGATGCAGACCAATCTCGACGTGGCGGACAATTCCGGTGCCCGCCGCGTCCAGTGCATCAAGGTCCTTGGCGGCTCGATGCGCCGTTGGGCGACGGTCGGCGACGTGATTGTGGTTTCCGTCAAGGAAGCTATTCCGCGTGGCCGCGTGAAGAAGGGCGACGTGCACAAGGCAGTCATCGTACGGACGGCGCAGCCGATCCGCCGCGCGGACGGCAGTGCGATCCGCTTCGATCGCAACGCCGCGGTGCTCATCGACAATCAGAACGAGCCGATCGGCACCCGCATCTTCGGACCGGTGACACGCGAACTGCGCGCCAAGAAGTTCATGAAGATCATGTCGTTGGCGCCCGAGGTATTGTGATGCTGAAGATTCGCAAGGGCGACAAGGTCGTGGTCCTGACCGGCCGCGACAAGGGCAAGGAAGGCGAAGTGCTGCGTGTGCTCGCCGACGACAACCGCGTCGTCGTGCAGGGCGTCAACATGGTCAAGCGTCACACGCGGCAGCGGCCGGGCGAACCCGGCGGCATCGTCGAAAAGGAAGGCGCGATCCATATGTCGAACGTCGCGCACAAGGATCCGAAATCCGGCAAGCCGACGCGCGCCGGCTTCAAGGTCCTGGCCGACGGCAAGAAGGTGCGCGTCGCGCGCGCATCCGGCGAGGTGCTCGATGCCTGAAGCTCGTAAGAACACCCGGCTCAAGGAGCACTACGATAAGGTGGTGCGGCCGGAACTG
>DATEMD010000204.1:0-2288 GCA_035275845.1 Allostellaceae bacterium
GAGCCGGATGCCCCAGGTCGCGCCGTCGCCCAACAGCGTGCGGAACAGCGCCGCGTCGGCGGGGGTGGTGACGATCAGGATGTCGCGGATGCCGGCGAGCATCAGCGTCGACAGCGGATAGAAGATCATCGGCTTGTCGTAGATCGGCAGCAGCTGCTTCGACAGCGCGCGCGTCAGCGGGAAAAGCCGCGTGCCGGAGCCGCCGGCAAGGACGATGCCCTTCATCGGCGGTCGGCCTTTGCCGCCGGCCGGCCCAGACGCTCACCGCGATAGACGCCGCCGCGGATCGGCTTCCACCACGCTTCGTTGTCGAGATACCAGCGCACGGTCTTGCGCAAGCCGGTCTCGAGGCTTTCGACCGGCCGCCAGCCGAGCTCGCGCCGGATCTTACGATCGTCGATGGCATAGCGCAGATCATGGCCCGGACGGTCGACGACGAACTCGATCAGTTGCGCGTGCGGACGATGCGGCGCCTTCGGCAGCTCGGCGTCGAGGATGGCACAGATGGTCTGCACCAGATCGAGATTCCGCCGCTCCTCGCCGCCGCCGATATTATAGGTCTCGCCGGGCTTGCCGCGGCGCACGACCAGCGCCAGCGCCGCGGCGTGGTCGCCGACATAAAGCCAGTCGCGCACGTTCTCGCCCTTGCCATAGACCGGCAGTTTCTTGCCTTCGATGGCATTGAGCACGATCAGCGGAATCAGCTTTTCGGGAAATTGCCAGGGGCCGTAATTGTTCGAGCAGTTGGTCGCGATCACCGGCAGGCCGTAGGTCTGGAACCAGGCACGCGCCAGATGATCGGCGCCAGCCTTCGATGCCGCATAGGGGCTATTGGGCCGATAATGGCTGTCCTCGGCGGCGCGTTCACCGGCGCCGAGCGAGCCGAAAACCTCGTCCGTCGAGATATGATGGAAGCGGAAACGCGCCCGCGCTTCGCCGCCGAGGCTTTCCCAATAGGCACGCGCGGCGTCGAGCATCGCAAAAGTGCCGACGAGATTACTGTGAATGAATTCGTCGGGCCGGTCGATCGAGCGATCGACATGGGTTTCGGCGGCGAGATGCATCACCGCATCGGGCTTGTGCTTGGCGAAGATGCGCGCCACGGCGGCGCGGTCGGCGACGTCGGCGATTTCAAGCGCGTAATTGCCGGACGTCGCCAGCGGTTCCAACGACGGGTTCGAGCCGGCGTAGGTCAGCTTGTCGAGATTGACGACACTGTCGCCGGCGGCAAGCAGATGCCGCGCGACCGAAGTGCCGATGAAGCCAGCACCGCCGGTGACCAGGACCTTCAACGCGCCTTCTCCCCCTCCGCCAGCGCCAAGACGTCAGCGAGCCGCGGCACGACCCACATCCCGTCCTTCCGGGCCGGAGCCGCCGCCGATTCGTCCAATAATACCAGCGTCGCCACGCCGGCGTCGCGGCACGCGACGATGTCGCGCATGCCGTCGCCGATTCCCCACGAGCGCGACAGATCGAGGCCGAGGTCCTTTTGCGCCGCCAGGATCATGCCGGGATGCGGCTTGCGCCATGGGCTGTCGCGGCGATAGCGGCCGATGGCTTCGGTTGGATGTTCGGGTGCGTGATAGATCGCGGCAATCGGCGCGTCGTGGCGGCGGAATTCGGCCGCGATGTAATCCATCAGCGTACGGAAATCGGCTTCGGTAAACAGGCCGCGGCCGATTCCAGACTGGTTGGTGGCGACGACGATCAAGTAGCCGCGCGAAACGAAATATCGCGCCAAATCGAAAATGCCATCGACGAACCGACAGCGTTCCACCTGCCAGAGAAACCCGACTTCCTGGTTAATGACGCCGTCACGGTCGAGAATCAGGGCGGGCGTGCCGCCGGCCTTGTCGGTCATGGCGCAAGGGCGACGTTGTCGATCAATCGCGTGCGGCCGAGCCACGCGGCTGCCAAGACGCGCGCCGGCCGCGACGGACGCAGCGGCTCGAGCGTCTCGGCGTCACGCACCGCAAGATAATCGACCTTGGCAAAACCCCCGGCGAGCAAGGCTTCGATGCCGCGGTCCGGCGCGGCTGCGTCGCCGCCGGCGAAATCGCGCGCCACCTCGCGGAGCGTCCGTTGCAACAGCGGCGCGCGGGCGCGCTCGTCCGCCGAAAGATAGGCGTTGCGTGACGACAAAGCGAGGCCATCGCTTTCGCGCACCGTCGGCACGGATTCGATGCGGACTGGGATGTCGAGATCGCGGACGACGCGGCGGATGACCAGCAGCTGCTGAAAGTCCTTTTCGCCGAAAACGGCGACGTCGGGCCCCACCTGCAACAGCA
>DATEMD010000205.1:0-6945 GCA_035275845.1 Allostellaceae bacterium
ATCCGGTGTAACGGCCGAGCCGCACCGCGGTCTGGCCGCGCGCGAGGCGCATCGACGGCATTACCAGCACGCAATCGTCGTAGGGCGTGACAATGGCGCGACCGCCGTCGCGCGCGATTTCGGTGCCGGCCTTGGGAATAACCTCAAGGCCGCGATACGGCACCGTGAAGCGGAAATCGTCGCTCGTCACCGTCACCGCTTCGGTGACGTCGAGGACGCGTTGTGGCGGCGCGGCGAAGTCAAGGGTGGCCCGGCATCGATCCGGAGCGAGCAGCCCGCAAGCGGCAAGAAACCGGTAACTCGTCATCGTCGCGATCTCGGCGGCGCCTTTTTCCCAATGCTGGCCGCACTCGACCAGCAGCGCGGTCTTCGGCGAAGCCGGATCGGCGAATGCGCCGTAGTCACGCAATCGTGGCCCGGCGGCATGGCCGCGATCGCACATGATGATCTCGGGCGATCGGATGCGCCGCGCCAGGGCGACGCTCTTGCCGGTCAGGCCCGCCAGGATCAGCGGCGCGCCGGTGTATTGCATCGAGTGGAGATCGAGCAGGGTGTCGGCGCAATCGAACACCGGCCGCAACGTCCGCGCACGCGTGAGTTCGACGCTGCGGCGTTTTCCCTCTAGCGTGCCGCCATCCCACAGCCGGTTCATGTCCTCGTCGACGTAACGCGAGGCGGTGGGATCGGCCGGATCGAAGCGGCGATAAGCCTCGACGTTGCAGAAGACGAAGGTGAGCGTGCCGCAAGCCGGCCTTACGTTTTCGGACAGCAGACGGTCGAGCGCGATAGCGCCACAGATCTCGTTGCCGTGTATCAGGGCGGACAACGCGACATGCGGCCCCGGCGCTTCGGCGCGGAAGCTCATGACATAGGGGATGCCGCTGTTGCCGGCGGCGTAACGCGCAAGATCGGGCGGCTTTAGCTCGATCGAAACCGGTTCAACCATGACGCTCAGCGGGCGCAGCGTTCCAGCAGTCGTTGCATGAACGCCTCGCACTGCTTCACTTGATCGAGAGCAATGAACTCGTCGGGCCGATGCGCTTGTTCAATCGAGCCTGGGCCGCAGATCACGGTCGGAATGCCGCCCCGCTGATAAAGGCCGCCTTCGGTGGTGTAGCTGACTTTGCCGATGGCATTGGCGCCCGACAGCGCCTGCGCGAGCTGGACGATCTCGGAATCGGGCGCGGTCGACAGCGGCGGCGTGACGTTGAGCGTGTCGAATTCGATCGCGGTGTCGCCGCTCACCGCGCGCATCTCGGGCAGCAGGCTCTGGGCGAAGCGCTCGATCTCGGCGCGCACGGCGTCGGCGTCGTCGCCGGGTAAATCGCGAATTTCAAATTCGAAGCGGCAATCGCGCGGCACGATGTTGAGCGCCGTGCCGCCCTGGATGGTGCCGACGTGGATGGTGCTGTAGGGCGGCATGAAGCCGTCGTCGAACGGACCGTCCTGGCGCCGCCGGCGCGCCATCGCCTTGAGATGGGCGACGATCTCGGCCGCGGTCTCGACCGCGTTGACGCCGACATGGGCGAGGGCCGAGTGGCTTTCGCGGCCGCGCACGCGGCAGGCGTAGCTGTGCTTGCCCTTGTTGGCGATCACCGGCTGCATCATCGTCGGCTCGCCGATGATACAGAGCCGTGGCTTCACCTGGCGTTTCGCCAGCGCGGCGATCAGCGGCCGCACGCCGAGGCAGCCGACCTCCTCGTCGTAGGTGATGCCGAGATGGATCGGCGTCTTCAGCTTGGCGGCGATGAAGTCGGGCACCAGCGCCAGCGCGACGGCGATGAAGCTCTTCATGTCCGAGCTGCCGCGCGCATAGAGCCGGTCGTCCTTCTCGGTCGCCTTGAACGGCTCGCTGTGCCAGTCCTGTCCATCCACGGGCACGACATCGCTGTGGCCCGACAGCAGAATGCCGGGCTTGTCCTCGGGGCCGATTGTGGCGAACAGATTGGCCTTGCGCCGCGACGCGTCGAGCACCAGCTCGGATTTGATGCCGAAGCCGTCAAGCCAATCGCGGGCGAATTCGATCAGCGCCAGATTGCTTTCACGGCTGGTGGTGTCGAAGCCCACGAGCTTGTGGACCATCGCGACCGGCGACAGCGTCTTCATGGCGTCACTATGCCCCAGCGCCGACCGGTGGCGCTAGGCCGCACTGACGTTCCATCGGCGGTCAGGTTGCGAACTGCTCCTTCATCACCCGCTCGGCAAAATTGTGCTCGGGGTCGAACAGCAGGGTGAACGAGACGTCGAGGGTCTGGCGCACCTCGACCGAGAGCACGTCGCGCACCTCGGTATAGTCGGCCGCGACGGTTACGGACCGGCGCTCGGCCTCGAGTGTCTCGAAGCGGAAACGCGAGGTCTGCGGCAGCAAGGCGCCGCGCCAGCGCCGCGGCCGGAATGTGCTGACCGGCGTCAGTGCCACCAGATTGGAGCCGAGCGGGACAATGGGCCCGTGCGCCGACAGGTTGTAGGCGGTGCTGCCGATCGGCGTCGCCACCAGCACGCCGTCGGCCATCAGCTCGGGCAGCCGCACCTGGTCGTCGACGGTGATGCGAATCTTGGCAACCTGGCGGCCTTGACGGGTGATCGAAACCTCGTTGATGGCAAGCGCACTGTGCATCTGGCCGCGGGCGTCGCGCGCCTTCATCTCAAGCGGATTGATCGCGATCGGTTCGGCGCGCGCGATGCGCTCCTTCAGGCCGTCGGTATCGTAATTGTTCATCAGGAAGCCGACGCTGCCGCGATGCATGCCGTAAAATGGCACCTTGCGGTCGAGATAGCGGTGCAGCGTCTCGAGCATGAAGCCGTCGCCGCCGAGCGCGACGATGATGTCGGCCTGCTCCAGCGCGACGCCACCGTACCGCCGCTTGAGTTCGGCGAGCGCTTTTTGCGCTTCGGGCGCTTCGCTAGCGGCGAAGCCTATGGAGCGGTCGGCGGTCACGGTCTTCGGGTCAGCCGCCGGTGACGCTCATATAGCGCGGCACCGCGGGCGCCGGATGGCGGCGATCGATGACGAAGTCGTGACCCTTCGGCTTGCGCGCAATCGCTTCGCGGATCGCCTCGTCCAACGGCGCGTCGCTTTCCGAAGCGCGCAACGGCGTGCGCAGATCGGCGGCGTCCTGCTGGCCGAGGCACATATAAAGCGTGCCGGTGCAGGTCAGCCGCACGCGGTTGCAGCTCTCGCAGAAATTGTGCGTCAGCGGCGTGATGAATCCGAGCCGCCGTCCGGTTTCGCGCACGGTGTAATAACGCGCCGGGCCGCCGGTGCGATAGTCGGTCTCGTCGAGCGTCCATTTCGTCCGGAGCTTGGCGCGCACGACCGAGAGGGGAAGATATTGATCGAGCCGGGCGCCTTCGCCGACTTCGCCCATCGGCATGACCTCGATCAGCGTCTGGTCGAAGCCGCGCTCCCCGCACCAGGCGATCATCCGGTCGAGCTCGTCCTCGTTGACGCCTTTGAGCGCCACGGTGTTGATCTTGACCGCGAGGCCCGCGTCCTTGGCGGCGCGTAGCCCATCCAGGACTTGATCCAATTTACCCCAGCGCGTGATGGCGGTGAACTTGGCAGGGTCCAGCGTATCGAGCGAAACATTGACCCGCTTCATGCCGGCGGCTTTTAACTCGGTCGCGTAGCGTGAAAGTTGACTGCCGTTGGTGGTGAGCGTCAGCTCGTCGAGACCGCCGGTCGCCAGGTGCCGGCCGAGGCCACGGATCAGCGACATGACATTGCGCCGCACCAGCGGCTCGCCGCCGGTCAGGCGGAGCTTGCGCACGCCCATGCGCACAAAGGCGCTGGCCGCGCGGTCAAGTTCCTCGAGCGTCAGCACCTCGGCCTTGGGCAGGAACGCCATGTCCTCCGCCATGCAATAGACGCAGCGGAAGTCGCAGCGGTCGGTGACCGAGACGCGCAGATAGGTGATGTGACGGCCGAACGGATCGATCATTGCCATGGTGAAGATATAGGGCGGCGAGGGCGCTTAGCATAGCGTCCGACGCGGAATTGTCGCCCCCGAATTCTACATGGTTATTCAGGGTCTTGCGTGCGGGCGGCCGGTCTTGCAGACGTCACGCGCAAGTCCCATCATCGTGATGATGAAAGAATTTGCCATCCGGCCGAATCCCGACGATCCGCGCCTGACACGCACGGTCGCGGGCGTCGACGAAAGCGGCCAGCGCATTGAAACCCAGGTGGTGGTCGAGCGGCCGCTGACCCTGTTCCTCAACGGACAGGAGATCGTCACCATGATGACGGTCGGCGATTATCCCGAATATCTCGCTGTCGGCTATCTGGTGAACCAGAACATGCTGCGGCCGGACGACGTCGTTACCGGCATCGATTACGACGAGGAGCTCGAAACCGTCGTCGTCCGCACCAAGCGCAAGACCGACTACGAAAAGAAGCTGCGTAAAAAGACGCTGACCTCGGGTTGCGCCCAAGGCACGGTGTTCGGCGATTTGATGGAGAAGTTCGACGACGTCCGTCTTGATCCCGAGGCGAAGCTTAAGACCTCGTGGCTCTATGCGCTGACCAAGAAGATCAACACCGCGCCGAGCCTTTATCTCGCTGCCGGCGCGATCCACGGCTGTGTGCTGTGCGAAAAGGACCGGCCGCTGATCTACATGGAAGATGTCGGCCGCCACAACGCGATCGACAAGATCGCCGGCTATATGCGCATGCACGGCGTTTCGCCGAAGGGTAAGATTTTCTACACCACGGGTCGACTAACGTCGGAGATGGTGATCAAGACGGTGCAGATGGGCATTCCCATCCTGGTGTCGCGGTCGGGCTTCACGGCCTGGGGCGTCGAACTGGCGCGCAAGGCGAACCTGACGTTGATCGGTCGCGCCCGCGGCAAGCGTTTCGTCGCTCTGGCGGGCGAGGCGCGCATCGTGCGCGACGACGACGGCGCGCGCGTCGAAAACGAAAGCCCGCGCCATCGGCGCAAGGCGTCGCTCGCGGAGGATGCGGTGTGACGCCGACCATCGCGGGCGTTCTGCTTGCAGGCGGCCTGTCGCGCCGCATGGGCGGTGGCGATAAATCGCTGCGCGTTCTCGACGGCGTTCCCATTCTCACACGCGTGATCGCGCGCGTCGGGCCACAGGTGACGGCGCTGGTGCTGAACGCCAATGGCGATCCGGCGCGGTTCCGCGAATTCGGCCTGCCGGTGGTTGCGGACAGCATTCCCGATTTTGCCGGACCGCTCGCCGGCGTACTCGCCGGTCTCGACTGGGCAGCGGCAGATGTCAGCGGCGCGACCCATGTTGCAAGCTTCGCCACCGATACGCCGTTCCTGCCGATCGATTTGGTCGCGCGTTTGACCGCTGCCGTAAGCGACGGGAAATGCGATCTCGCCTGCGCCGCATCGAACGGCCGCACGCATCCGGTTTTCGGTCTGTGGCCGCTCGCCTTGCGCGAAGATTTGCGTGCGGCGTTGCGATCGGGCCTGCGCAAAGTCGATCAATGGACCGCCCGGCACCGGCTCGCGGTCGTCGAATTTCCGGCGCAGCCCTACGATCCGTTCTTCAATGCCAATACGCCTAAAGATTTAGATGAAGGCGAGCGCGTTAGCCGTGCGGCGGACGCGACTCGGCGGGCGGCGCCGGGTTAGAATTGCGGTCACGGGGGAACGGGGGATGACGCGGAACGGCGGTCGACGCGCGGCGACGATTGCGGTCGCATGGGCGCTCGCATCGTGCACCTCGCCGCCGCTGGTGACCACCACGCCGGCCACTTCGCAAGGCATGGTCGCGGTCGATCCGCCGGCGGGCAAACCGAATTGGGTGGTCAAGAAGGCGGTCGCCATCGGCGATGTGGTCTGCAGCCGGCCGCCCGATGCGTCGTCGCCGCCGGCGGTGGGCGCCGACGCGTTCCGCGGGGCGCTGGAACAAAGCCTCCAAAGCGCCGGTTATCTCGCGTCCGGACCGAAACCGCGTTACCACCTCAACGCCACGCTGCAAGTCCTCGATCAGCCGCACTTCACAATCGCGGACGACACTAACGTCAAGGCGACCGTCCTTTATCGATTGACCGGGCCGGGGACCAACGCGCAATACACCGTCATCTCCAACGGCACCGCGACCTTCGACGAATCGGCGATGTTCGGCACGCGCCTGCGCCTTGCCGATGAGCGCGCGGTCCAGGCCAACATCGAAATGCTGTTGAAGAAGTTGCAGGCGTTCTGAACGTCATGCGGTTCCGGCGTCGCATGAACGTTGTCGCGAATCGTTCGGACATTATACGGTGCCGGCCGCATGCAGCTTGAATTCCGCGTTCTCGAATTGCTCGCCTCGCGGCTCTGCCACGAACTCATCAGCCCGGTCGGCGCAATCAACAATGGCGTCGAGCTGCTCAACGACGGCGACGCCGGCTTCATGCGCGACGCCACCGCCTTGATCGGCCAGAGCGCGCGGCGCGCCGCGATGCGGCTGCAATTCTACCGTTTCGCCTATGGCGCGGGCGGCGTCGGCGGCGGCGCGCCCGATGCCAAGGCGCTGGTCGCCGGCATTCTCGAAGGTGGCAAGGTGCGCTGCGATTGGCCCGGTGCCTTCGACGCGCTGGACGCGCCGTGGCAGAAACTCGCCTGCAACCTGACGCTCATGGCGGCGGAGAGCCTGCCGCGTGGCGGCACGGTGACGCTGACGCGCGCCGGCGACGGCGTGTCTGCGACGGCGGCGGGCGAGGCGGTGAATCTGACTGCCGAGATCAAGGCAGCGCTGATGCCGGCGGCCGACGTCGCGGCGCTGACCGCGCGCACCGTTCACGCCTATTTCACGGCGCGGTACGCGGAGCATATCGGCGCGACGCTGACCCTGTCCGAGGCCGACAAAAGCGCGACGTTCAAGGCGGGCTGATTGTTTCGAGGCTACGCGCCCAAATAAAAACGGCGGCACTTTCTGCGCCGCCGTTTTGAAACCCCCCGGAAACTCACGCCCCCCGGAAAAGGGACC
>DATEMD010000206.1:0-8313 GCA_035275845.1 Allostellaceae bacterium
CCGTTCCAGGGTGGCGAGGCCCAGCCGAGCGGCGAGCCGCATCGCGCCAGCCCGCAACCGCCGGCCGAACGCAGTTTCCGGCCGTCCTTTGCCCTGTTGCCCGGCGAGCCTGGCTATGTCGCCGGCGGCAGCGATGAAGAAGTTGGCAACAGCGAGCCGCCGCAGCCGGAATCAACTCATGACACCACCCGCTTCGGCGCCGAACCGCAGCCTGGTCACGAGAGCACCGGACAACCGGGTCAAGGCAACGAAGGTCGGCGCCCGCGCCGGCGTGGTCGTCGCGGCGGTCGCCGCCGGCGCGGTCGCGGCGGCGAGCAGCACGGTGAATCGATGGCCGGCAATGCTGGGCCGGACATGACGGGGTACGAAACGACGTCGGCCGCGCCGCCGATCGAACACGACACTCCGCCGGTCGAGGCACCGCTACCGCCGCCACCGGCACCGCGCGCGGCAAGTCCGGAACCGGCGCCGGTCGAAGCCGAGCGCCAGCCGATCCAGCACAACGTCCCGCCAGCGCACGAAATCACCGGGCCGGCCAGCAACCCGAAGAAGGGCTGGTGGCGTCGCTGAGCGTGGCGTCTAGCCGCGCCAGGCCTTGAGCCGGCGGGCCGCTTCGGCGACAACGGCCGGCGATCCGGCATAGCAGAAACGCACGGTGGCGCGGCCGCGGCGCGGATCGAAATCCGTGCCCGGCGTGAGCGCGATGCCGGTCTCGCGCAACAGGCGTCGGCAGAACTCTTCGCTGTCGTTGGTACGGTGCGCGACATCGGCGTAGAGGTAAAACGCGCCGTCAGACGGTGCCAACCGGTCAAAGCCGGCCGCCGGCAGCTCGCGCAGCAGCAGCGCTCGGTTCTCGGCATAGCGCGCGACGTTGGCGTCGAGCTCCGGCAAGCAGTCGAACGCGGCAATCGCCGCATGCTGCGACAACGACGGCGGCGATACGTAGAGATTCTGCGCCAGGCATTCGACGGCGCGGGCCATGTCCTCCGGCACCACCATCCAGCCAACACGCCAGCCAGTCATCGAGAAATATTTCGAGAAACTGTTGACCACGATTGCCTGCGGATCAAAAGCGAGCGCCGTCGAAGCATGCGTGCCATAGGCGATGCCGTGATAGATCTCGTCCGAGATCAAGCGGATCCCCGAGGCGCGGCAATGCAGTGCGATGGCGGCGAGCTCCGACGCGGGAATCATCGTGCCGGTCGGATTGGCGGGGCTGGCGATGATCAGCCCTTCGATGCCCTGTCCTTGCGCCCGCAACCGTTCGAGCGTCACTTGGTAGCGCTCGTCGGCGCCGGCTGTCAGCTCGACCGGAACCAGATCGAGCGCCGTCAGGATATTGCGATAGGCGGGATAGCCCGGGAAACAGATCGCGACTTTGTCGCCGGGCTCGAAGGCCGCAAGACAGGCGAGAACGAAGCCGGCGGATGAGCCCGTGGTGACGACGATGCGCGCCGGATCGAGCGTCACGCCGTACCGGTCGCGATAATAGGCGGCAATGGCTCCGCGCAGCGCCGGCAGGCCGAGCGCGTCGGTGTAGCCGAGAACATCGCGCTCAAGCGCGGCGCGCGCCGCCGCGATCACGCCCGCAGGCGCGGGCGTCGACGGCTGTCCGACTTCGAGATGCAGAACGTCCTTGCCGGCCGCGGCGCGCGCGTTGGCGTCGCGGAGAACGTCCATCACGATAAACGGCGGAACCCGTCCGCGCGCGGAAATTTTGAGCGTCATGGCAATCTGTCGGCGGCGCGATCGCCGGGCACGATATCAAACAATTCCAACCGGTTGAAACTTGCCGCCACGTTTCGGCCTCTATGTTATTGATTCCCGTGCGCGATCGGACCGTACAATGTCTTGCGATCGGCCGCATCGGTGGTTGACGGTGGCGGTCGTGGCGTTTACCAGGGATACGGAGCCAGCCATTTGCGCAAGAAAATCGCTCTCAGGATCGTTTGTCTGCTGCTGACGGCCATTGCCGTGCCCGTCCAGCAGGCGGCGGCTGACGGTGATTCGCCGAACCTGATCCGCGACGTCGAAATCGAGTCCATGCTGCGCACGTTCGAGATGCCGGTGTGGCGTGCGGCTGGCCTCGACCCCAGTGCCATGCATTTCTACATCGTCCAGGACCCGCAGCTGAACTCGTTCGTCGCCGGCGGCCAAAACATCTTCATGAATACCGGCACGATTTTGCGCGCCGAACGCCCAAACGAGCTGGTCGGCATCATGGCGCACGAAACCGGCCACATCGCCGGCGGCCATCTCGCGCGCTTCGAGGCCGAAATGCACGATGCGACGATCAAGGCGATTATCGCCATGGCGGTCGGCGCCGCCGCGTCGGTCATCGGCCACGATTCTGGCGGTATCGGCGGCGCGATGGCGGGCGGCGAAGGCGTCGGCGAACGCTCGTTCTTGTCGTTCTCGGTGGCGCAGGAAGGCGCGGCCGACCATGCCGCTCTCAAATTCCTCGACGCGACCCATCAATCGTCGAAAGGCTTGCTCGATTTCTTCAAAATCCTCGAACCCGAGGAGCTGCTATCGCCGGCGCAGCAGGATCCTTATATCCGTACCCACCCGCTGACGACCGAACGTATCGAGTATGTACAGCAGCACGTCCTCAGCTCGCCGTACACCAATACGCCCGATCCGCCGCAGTGGATTCCGATGCTGGCCGACGTCAAAGCGAAGCTGCACGGCTTCCTCGATCCGCCGACACGGACCTTGGAGAAATATCCCACCACGGATCAATCGGTGCCGGCGCGCTATGCGCGTGCCGTCGCCTATTACCGGATGCCGGATGTGCCCAAGGCGTTGGCGGAGATCGATAGCTTGATTCACGAGCAGCCGAATAACCCCTATTTCTGGGAACTCAAGGGCCAGATCCTGTTCGACAACGGGCGCGTGGCCGACGCGGTCGCGCCATATCAGCGCGCGGTGGCACTGAACAATGCGCCGTTGATGCGCGTCGAACTCGCTCAAGTCGAGCTTGAGACCGAGGACCCGTCGCTGCTGCCGAAGGCGCTGTCGCAACTCTCCGACGCCGTCACTTTCGAGCGCGAAAACCCCGAAGCGTGGCATTTCCTGGCGATCGCCTACGGCCGCAGCAACAATATCGGCATGGCGGCGTTGAGCCTCGCCGAGGAGGGCATGGCGAACGGCGACTACAACACCGCCATCCAGCAGGCGATCCGCGCCCGTCAGATCCTGCCGCCTGGACAGCAACGCCAGCGCGCCGAAGACATCGAAGCCGAAGCCAAGCGTATTCGCGACGGGTCCTAGTGGACGAAAGGATCGGAATGTTCAAATTTTCTATCGCCGCGTTGATCGCTCTCGCTGCCGCGTTCGCCGGACCCACAACCGCCGTGGCGCAATCGTTCTCGCCCGCGCAAAAACAGGAAATCGATGGCCTGATCCACGATTACCTACAGCAGCATCCGGAAGCGGTCATGGACGCGCTCAAAGCCGCGCAGCAACAGGCCGACGCCGCCAAGGCGGCGGCGGCCAAACAAACGATCGCGGCGAAACGCAACGAGCTGCTGCATGATCCAAATTCGGCCGTCGCCGGCAATCCCAATGGCGACGTCACGCTGGTCGAGTTCTTCGACTATCGCTGCCCGTACTGCAAAGCGATCGAACCATCGCTCGATGCGTTGATCAAAGAGGACGGCAACCTCCGCGTCGTCTACAAGGAATTTCCAATCCTCGGTCCGACGTCGGTTGTTGCATCGCGTGTCGCCATTGCTGCGCGCCAGCAAGGCAAGTACGCCGCGTTCCATGCCCGGATGATGGCGCTCAAGGGCAATATCGACGACGACGCCGTGATGAAGGTCGCCGAAGCCAGCGGTATCGACCTCGCCAAGCTCAAACGCGACATGACGGCAGCCTCCGTCGGCCAGATCATCCAGCGCAACTATGCGCTGGCCGACGCGCTCGGTATCGATGCAACGCCCGCGCTGGTCATCGGCGACCAGCTCACCATGGGCGCGGTCGACATCGATGGCCTGCGGCAGCTCATCGCCGACGCGCGCAAGAACAAGAAGGGCAGCTAACCGACGACGGTCTCGGGCCCGATCGGTTCGATCAAATCCGCCTCGTCAATGCGCGCCGAATTGACCCGTTTGGCGACCGGGACATAACGCAAATCGGCGACCGGCACACCGGCAAGCGCCGAAGTCACCCGCGCCGGCTCGCTTGCCGGATCGAGCCAGGCATCGAGATCGGCGCCGGCCAGGATCACCGGCATGCGCGGATGGAGCGGCCGCAACAGCTCGTTCGCGGCTGTGGTGACGATGGTGAAACTGTCGGTCGGCATCGCGGCGGCGTCGCGCGGGTCGGTCCAGCGGTCCCACAGTCCGGCGAACGCAAACGGCGCGTTGTCACGTCGCGTCACCAGATAGGGTTGCCGGGCGGCGCCCTCACCCGACCAATCGTAGAAGCCGTCGGCCAGCACCGCGCAGCGCCGCTGGCGGAGCGCCTTGGCGAAAGCCGGACGCGATGCCAGGCTTTCGGCGCGGGCATTCATCAGCGACGCGCCGATCTTGACGTCCTTTGCCCAGGACGGGATGAGCCCCCAGCGCAGATTTTGTACCGTTCGCTCGCCCGCGGGCTGACGCCGTTGCCGGACGACCGGCGCGTCTTGCGTCGGCGCGACGTTATAGCGCGCCGGCAGGTTTGGGCGCTCGACGAAGCCGAAAACGTCCCGCAATATCTCGGCCGGCGTGGCCAGCTTGTAACGTCCGCACATGCGCAAGGACCTCGTTCGTTCATACCGTCCGGGCGAAAAAGGGATTGGTCGGCCCGCGCTCGCACCGCTATTTTAGCGCCCTTCGCCACGACGACAGAGATTTCCCCTCCATGGGACAGTTCGGCATGGGCCAGCCGGTGCGGCGCAGCGAGGATCGCCGCTTTATCACCGGTGCGGGCCGCTACACAGACGATATCGTATTGCCGCGTCAAACCGTCGGTTATGTCCTGCGCTCGCCGCATGCCCACGCGGTCATCCGCGCGATCGATACCGCAGCGGCGCTCGCCGCACCCGGCGTCGTCGGCATCTTCACCGGCGCTGATCTCGAGCGCGACGGCATCGGCAAGATTCCCTGCGTCGTGCCGCTCAAAAACCGCGACGGCAGCCGCATCAAAATGGTCGAACATCCGCTGCTCGCGACCGGTCGCGTACGGCATGTCGGCGATGGCGTCGCCTTTGTCGTCGCCGAGAGCGCCGCCGCCGCCAAGGACGCCGCGGAATTGATTCAAGTCGACTACGACGTGTTGCCTTCTGTCGCGGATACCGCGCGCGCCGCCGAGCCTGGCGCGCCGCTGGTCTGGGACAACATCCCGAACAATCTCTGCTTTGACTGGGAAACTGGCAACCGGAAGGCAACCGAAGCCGCATTCGCGAGCGCGAAGCACGTGATCGAGCTCAATCTGGTCAACAACCGGTTGGTTGCCAACTCGATGGAGCCGCGTGGCGCATTGGGCGCTTTCGATGCCGCCGAGGATCGCTTCACGCTCTACACGTCGACACAAGGATCGCATGCGATCCGTCGCCTGCTCGCCGCCAGCGTCTTCCGATTTGCCGAGCATCGCATCCGCGTCGTGACGCCGGACGTCGGCGGTGGCTTCGGCATGAAACTGTTTCTCTATCCCGAGCACGGCTTGGTGCTTTATGCCGCGCGCAAGCTCGGCCGACCGGTCAAATGGATCGGTGAGCGCGGCGAATCTTTTCTCAGCGACGCACAAGGCCGCGACAACGTCACACGCGCGCGGCTGGCGCTCGACGCCGACCTTAATTTCCTCGCGATCGACGTCGAGACCACGGCCAACCTCGGCGCCTATCTGTCGAACTTCGGCACCTTCATTCCGACGATGGCCGGCACGGCGATGCTTGCCGGCGTCTATCGCACGCCGGCCGCCGTGGTGCGCGTCAAGGGCGTTTATACCAATACGGTGGCGGTCGATGCCTATCGCGGCGCCGGCCGGCCGGAGGCCAATTACGCACTCGAACGGCTGGTCGATCACGCCGCGCGCAAGCTTGGCGTCGCACCGGCGGAGTTGCGCCGGCGCAACTTCATCCCGCCCGACGCCATGCCGTTCAAGACCGTGCTCGGCTTGACGTACGACAGTGGCGAGTTCGCCAGGAATCTCGCCGACGCGCTGAAGCACGCCGACCGCGACGGATTTGCCGCACGCAAGGCGCAATCGGCGGCGCGCGGCAAGCTGCGCGGTTTCGGCTTTTCCACCTATATCGAGCAATGCGGCGGCGGCTTCGACGAAATGGCCGAGATCCGCTTCGATTCAAGCGGCGCGGTGACCGTCATCGTCGGCTCGCAATCGTCCGGCCAGGGCCACCAGACCGCCTATGCACAGCTCGTTGCCGATGGATTGGGCGTGCCGTTCGACCAGGTACGCGTGCACCAAGGCGATACCGACGTCGTCGGCTTCGGCCGCGGCACTGGCGGCTCGCGGTCGTTGCCGGTCGCCGGTAACGCGCTCGGCATGGCGATCCAGCGCATCGTCGATAAGGGCAAGAAGATAGCGGCGCATCGCCTCGAGGCCGCTGAAGCCGACATCGAATTCGCCGACGGTGAATACGTGATCGCCGGCACCGATAAACGCGTCAGCATGATCGAGGTCGCGCAAGCGGCACACAATCCGTTGCTGCTGCCGGCCGACTTCGAGCCGGGCTTCGACGAAAAGGCGCACTACCTTCCCGCCGCGCATACCTTCCCGAACGGCTGCCACGTCTGCGAGGTCGAGATCGATCCCGACACCGGCGTGACGACCGTGCTCCGCTATGTCGTCGTCGACGATTTCGGCAACGTCGTGAACCCGCTGCTGCTCGCCGGACAGATTCATGGCGGTGTGGCCCAAGGCATCGGCCAGGCGCTGATCGAGGGCTGCGTCTATGACGATGGCGGGCAGCTGGTCACCGGCTCGTTCATGGATTACGCCTTGCCGCATGCGGACGACGTGCCGGCGATCGAATTCGCCTACAACGTCGTGCCCTGCCGGACCAATCCGCTCGGCGTCAAAGGCGCGGGCGAAGCCGGTGCCATCGGCGCGCCGCCGGCGGTGATCAACGCCGTGGTCGATGCGCTCGCTAGCCTCGGCGTCGAAACCATCGAAATGCCGGCGACGCCGCACAATGTCTGGCGCGCCATCCAGCAGGCACGCGGATGACAGCGAGCCACGCCGCACTTCTCGAGGCCGCGCGCAGCGGCGCCCAAGCCGCCGCCACGGTGATCCTGGCGATCTACGCGACGCCATTCGAGGTGCGACGCAAAGCCGACCAGTCGCCCGTGACGCTCGCGGACGAGGAAGCCGAGCGAGTGATCATCGCCGCGCTCGAACGCGTTGCACCCGAGATTCCCATTGTCGCCGAGGAGCAGGTCGCCGCCTCGGGTCTGCCGGCGACCCTGGCATCGCGATATTGGCTGGTCGATCCGCTCGACGGCACACGCGGCTTCGTCGACCGCAGCGATGAATTCAGCGTCAATATCGGCCTGATCGAAGATGGCAGGCCGGTGCTGGGCGTGATCGGCGTGCCGACACAGCACCTGATTTATGCGGCCGCCGGTCCCGGCACCGCGACCCGCCAGCGGAACGGCGGCAAACCGGAGCGGATCGCCGCACGTGTCGCGCCGGCCAAGCCCGTCGTCCTGTCGAGCCGGCTGCACGGCCCATCGCGGCGCATCGAGGCCTATCTCGCGACCGTGCCCGGCGCCGTGCACCGCCCCCAGGGCAGCGCGTCCAAATTCTGCCTGATCGCCGAAGGCACGGCGGACCATTATCCGCGCTATGGCGAAACCAGCGAGTGGGACACGGCCGCCGGTCAGGCCATCGTCGAGGCCGCCGGCGGCAGCGTAACCACGCTCGATGGCGCGCGCCTCAGTTACGGCAAGGCCGGCTACCGCAATCCGCCTTTCCTCGTCCGCGGCCGAGCGTGACCGAACGCCTGAGCGCTGCGCAACTCGATCGCGCCGCATCGTTGCTGCGCGACGGCGCGCTGGCAGCGTTTCCGACCGAGACAGTCTACGGCCTTG
The DNA here is from genome assembly GCA_035275845.1 of Allostellaceae bacterium. Lineage (GTDB taxonomy): Bacteria > Pseudomonadota > Alphaproteobacteria > ATCC43930 > CGMCC-115725 > REEB95. The sequence continues at coordinate 8,037 of DATEMD010000206.1, forward strand.
GCGGTGACGCCACGAACGATCGGGCCGTCGCGGCGATTTTCGCCGCCAAGGGCCGGCCGGATTTCAATCCGCTGATCGTGCATGTCGCCGAGCTTGCCGCGGCCGAACCGCTGGCCGATTTCGACGACCGCGCGCGCGATCTTGCCGGCCGCTTCTGGCCGGGGCCGCTGACGCTCGTGCTCAAGCGCAGTACCGCCTGTTCGATTTCCCGTCTGGCGAGCGCAGGGCTGGAAACCGTGGCGCTGCGCGCGCCGGCGCATCCGCTGGCGCAGACGCT
>DATEMD010000207.1:0-3928 GCA_035275845.1 Allostellaceae bacterium
CGCTCGCGCTGTTCTTCGACGGCTTCAGTCTTGGCTTTGGCCAGGAATTGCTCGTTGCCGAGCTTGGCGGCGATCTTGTCGAGTTCGGCGCGGACGCCTTGCACTTCTTTCTGGAGCCGCGCGCGTTCCTTGCCGACATCGATCGCGCCGGCGAAATCGAGCAGCAACGAGGCGCCTTCGACCACCACCTGAATCGTGTTCTGCTTGGCCGGCGCCACCGCATCGACCGCATGGATACGTGACAGCCGCGCAAGACGCCGGATCAGCGCATCGTGGTGCGCGAGCCAGGCCTTCTCGTCGCCGCCCGCCTCGGTGACATAAGCCGCGATCTCCTGCGCCGGCGGCACGTTCATCTCGGCGCGCGCGGTGCGGATCTGGGCAATCAACGCCACGACCCAGTCCATTTCGGCGGACGCTTCGCGGTCGACCAATGCAGCATCGAGCGTCGGCCACTGGCCCTGGATGAGAAGCCCCCCTTTGCCGTCCGTGAGGTGTTTCCACAGCTCTTCGGTGACAAAGGGCATGATCGGATGCAGCAGATGGACGAGACGCGCCAATACCCAGGCGGTCATCGCGCGGGTCTCGGCCTTGGCGGCAGCGTCGGTGCCGGTCAGCAGCGGCTTGGCGAATTCGACATACCAGTCGCAGAACGTGCCCCAGGTGAAGTGATAAAGCGTCTCAGCGACAGCGTTGAATTCGAAGGCTTCAAGCGCTTCGGTTGCGCGCAACACTGCCTGCGCCAGCGATCCGGCGATCCACTTGTTGAGCGTTAACTTCGCCTTCGTCGGATCGAATTTCGGATCGAGCTTGCACTCGTTCATCTCGGCGAAGCGCGCCGCGTTCCACAATTTGGTGGCGAAGTTGCGATAGCCCTCGATGCGGCTTTCGGCGAGCTTCACGTCTCTGCCTTGCGCCGCGAGCGCGGTCAGCGTGAAACGCAACGCGTCGCAGCCATATTTGCCGATGATGGCGAGCGGATCGACGATGTTGCCCTTCGACTTCGACATCTTCTGGCCGCGCTCGTCGCGCACCAGCGCATGGATGTAGACCGTCTTGAACGGCACCTGGCCCATGAACTTGCAGCCCATCATCATCATCCGCGCGACCCAGAAGAAGATGATGTCGAAGCCGGTGACCAGCACGTCGGTCGGGTAATAGCGTTTGAGCTCGGGCGTCTCCGTCGGCCAGCCCAACGTCGAGAACGGCCACAGTGCCGACGAGAACCAGGTGTCGAGCACGTCTCCGTCCCGCTCAAGCGGGACATCTTTTTTATAGTGTGCGCGGGCAGCATCCCGAGCCTCGGCCTCAGTCTCGGCAACGAAGACCCGGCCGTCGGGCGCATACCACGCCGGAATCTGGTGACCCCACCAGATCTGCCGCGAGATGCACCACGGCTGGATGTTGCGCATCCATTCGAAAAAGGTGTTTTCCCATTGGCGCGGCACGAACACGGTGGCGCCGCGCTCGACGGCTTCGATCGCCGCCTTGGCGAGTGCCTTGGCGTTGACGTACCACTGATCGGTCAGCCACGGCTCGATCACCACACCCGAACGGTCGCCGTATGGCACCATCAAGGTGTGCGGCTCGGTCTTTTCGAGCAGGCCGGCGGCTTCGAGATCGGCGAGCACCTGCTTGCGCGCGGCAAAACGGTCCATGCCGCGGTAGGCCTCGGGCACGCTGTCGTTCAGCTTCGCATCCCGGTCGAAGATATTGATCAGCGGCAAATTGTGCCGACGGCCAACCTCGAAATCGTTGAAATCGTGCGCCGGTGTGATCTTGACCGCGCCGCTGCCGGCGGTCGGATCGGCGTGCTCGTCGGCAACGATCGGAATGTGCCGGTCGGTGAGCGGCAGCGCGACGTGCTTGCCGATCAGGTGTTTGTAGCGCGCGTCCTCGGGATTCACGGCAACGCCGGTGTCGCCGAGCATGGTCTCGGGCCGCGTCGTCGCCACGGTGACGAACGCGCCCTCGTGCCCGACGACCGGATATTTGATGTACCAGAGCGAGCCCTTGGTCTCGCGGCTTTCGACCTCGAGGTCAGAAACGGCGGTGTGCAGCTTCGGGTCCCAGTTGACCAGCCGCTTGTCGCGATAGATCAGGCCTTCGCGATGAAGACTGACGAAGACCTTGCGCACGGCGACATTCAAGCCCTCGTCCATGGTGAAGCGCTCGCGGCTCCAATCGGGCGAGGCGCCGAGCGAGCGCAATTGGCGGGTGATGGTGCCACCGCTTTCCGCTTTCCATTGCCAGACGCGCTCGATGAATTTCTCGCGGCCAAGCGCACGACGATCGATCTTTTCCGCCGCCAGGTTGCGCTCCACCACCATCTGCGTGGCGATGCCGGCGTGGTCGGTGCCCGGCTGCCACAACACGTCGCGGCCGCGCATGCGTTCAAACCGCGTCAGGATATCCTGCAGCGTGTGATTGAGCGCATGGCCCATATGCAGGCTGCCGGTGACATTGGGCGGCGGCATGGCGATGCAGAACGGCCGTTTCGGCGATTTAGCATCGCAGGCAAAGGCGCCGGACTTCTCCCAGGCGGCATAAATGACCGGCTCAATCGCGCCGGGATTGAAGGTTTTGTCGAGCATCGCGCCGTTTTAGGCGGCCAAACCGATTACGGCAAGGCGCGCGTCAGGTCTGCTGGCTGTCGGGCGTCAGCCGCCGCGCGCGTCGCGCGCCAGGCGCGCGATCTCCTCGCGCACGATGCGCTCGATGAGCGGCGGCAGGTTGGTGTCGAGCCATGCCTTGAGCAGCGGCTTCAACAGCTCACGCGTCGCCTCTTCAAGCGCGCGGTCCCCCGACATGGCGACGCCTTGCGCCGTCTCGCGCGTCAACTCCGACAGCGCTGCAATCGAAGCGGCCGCCGCGCTGGCCGAGATGATGCTATCGGACGGCGGTTCCGGCGCCGGCTTCGGAGCGGATAGCTCTGGCTCCGCCGGCAGTTTCGGTGCTGGCTCGTAGGGTGCTACCGCGATCGGCGGCGGTTCGCGTGTCTCGGTGCGGGACGTTATGCGCGTCGCGAGCGACACGACCGAACCGTCGGCCTCAACCCGGTCGGTCAGTTCAAGAATGTCTTGTTCAGTGGCCGCGCTCGGCGTGCCACCTTCCTTGGTGTCTTCGGCGATGATGCGACGGATTGAGGCGAGGATTTCCTCCATCGAAGGCTCGTCCTGACGCCGGATATCCGACATAGCAACCTCCACCAACCACACGCGCCAACGGAATGGCGCCCACATATAGTAGGGAAAGACCCCAGTAATTGCTAGGTATGCGTTCTGGCCTGGGGATAAGTTGGCCGGACCGCCGCCTTTATTGATCTGGGCCGAATCCGAGCCACTTCGACCGCACCGCTTCGTAATAGCGGTTCACGTTGTAAAGGTTCACCGCCAGCTTGAGGTCCGCGGCGGTCATACGGCCGATCTGATTGGCGAGGTCGAATTCAGCGACGGCAAGATCGTGCTGGGCACGCACCAGATTGGTGCGGTCGGCGAACAGTTCCTGCTCGGCATTGAGCACGTCGATCAATGTGCGCAAGCCGGACCGCTGCTGCGCCTGGAGCCCCTCGTAAGCGACGGTATCGGCCTTGATCGCCGCCTGTTGCGAGACGATGTTGGCGCGTTGCGCCTGGATGGTCTCCCAGGCAGCCGTCGCGCCCTCGACCGCAAAGCGCCGCGCATCGTCGGTCAGCCCTTCGCTCTGGCCAACCTTCTGCTTGGCCTGGCGCGATTGCGAATAGATCAGTCCGGCCTCGTAAAGCGGCACGCTGATCTGCGCCTGCACCGTGCCGAAGGTGGTTTCGTGGCCTTGGAACTGCACCGGATCGTCGGTGCGGTTGGCCTCGCCGACGAGATTGACGCTCGGCAACAGTTGCGCCTCGGTCGCAGCAACCTGGTCGCGCGCCGCATCCTCGCTAAACAGCGCCGAG